>NZ_JBHYGG010000023.1:0-23147 GCF_051859125.1 Gemmata sp. | reverse complement strand
CCTACAAATCAAGGACAAACGGATCGGTAGGGGCCGCCCTCCGTGGCGGCCCGCCGGCCACTTCATGCGTACCCCGAGTGGATTTCAACTGAGCAGCCTCCGGCCGGTGTTGGCCTTCACAGGCCGGAGGCCCGTGCCACCAATCACGAACTCCACTCCGCGGCGGCGCGGCGGACCCCCTCGGCGAGAAGCGCGTCGCGGTCCGACACGGGCGCCCAGCCGAGGACGCGCTTGGCCTTCGAGCAGTCGTACCGGGCGCGGTACGTCCGGCTCTTCCAGTCGCGGTAGCTCGGCGCGCGGCGCTCGGGGTGCCGCACGAGGCACTTCACGAGCCACTTGCCCGCGTCGCCGGCGTAGTAGCTCAGCGGCGACCGCGGCCGCGCGTCGATCCACGTGCCGAGCGCCTCGGACATCGCCGCGAGGTACTGGAGCGGCGTCACGGTGGCGTCGGCCGCGAGGTTGAACGCCTCGCCCTCGATGCCGGGAACGTCGAGGCACCGCACGAGCGCGGCGGCGACGTCGTCGGCGAGAACGAGCGGCACGGGCCGGGTGCCGTCGCCCCACAGGTGGCACGTGTCGGGCGACGCCCACGAGCCGATGCCCCAGTGGTGCGGGTCGCCGCCGGGGCCGACCACGATGGCCGGCCGCGCGATCACCACGGGTAAGCCGCGGTCGCGGTGCAACTCGAGCAACTCGCGCTCGGCCTCAGCCTTGGCGCGGGCGTACAGGTTCCGCCGGTGGATCTTCGGGTCGAGCGGGGTGGCCTCGGTGATGACCTCGTTGCGGCCGCTGTAGTAGCTGTCGGTCGTGCCCGTGTACACGAGCCGCTTCACGCCCGCGGCCAGGCACGCTTCCGCGATCGCGCGCGTCACGCCGACGTCGTCGCGGAGGTACTCGGCCCACGTCCGCGAGTTCGACCGCGCGAGGTGGACCACGCCCGTGATGCCGCCGAGCGCCGGCGCCAGGTCGCCGGGCCGGCCCAGGTCGCCGCGGACCACGTCCACACCGGCCGCACGCAGTTCCTGGGGAACCGACGACGGGTCGCGCGCGAGGAGCCGCACGCGCCGGCCGGCCGCCGCCATGCGCTTCACCAGCGCGCGCCCGATGAACCCGGTGCCGCCGAGGACCAGCACGTCGGGGTCGGGCTTCGGTGCGCTGGCGACAAGCGCCGGAGCGGGCGCCACGGCTTCCGGGTCGTGGCCCGCAGCGCGCGCGACATCGAGGCACAGGTTCACCACCGACGCGCCGAACGCGGCCGTCAGCCGCGGGTCGGCGGTGCCGCCCAGCCCCGCGTAGAACTGCCGCACGGCGCGGGCGATGCTCGCCCCGAACGGGTTGCCGTCCTTCGCGAGTTTCAACTTCGAGAGGGCGTAGCGGGCGAGCGCGCCGCGCCCCTGGCGGGTGATCGCCTTCGCCTCGGCGCGGGTGCGGGCGTAGCGGTCGAAGTCGGCCGGGAGGTGGGTGCGGCGGCGCAGGACGTAGGTGCCGGCCTCGAAGTCCACGACCGCGGTGCCGGCCGTGCCGCGGACCTCGACGCGGTGCTCGGTGAACCCCGGGCCGAACGACGCCCGCACGTCGGCGGTCGCGCGGCCGTGGTGCGTGGTCACCAGCCAGCGGCGGTAGAACGCGCCGCCGCTCGGCAGCGCCACCGGGTCGAGCGCCTCGGCCGCCACGCGGTCCGCCGGGCCGCACAGGTCGAGAACGTGCGCCGCGAGGTGCGGGCCGACCTCGAGCATGATGTTCCCGGGGTGCCGGAACACCCACGCGCCGAACGGCCCGCCGCGGAGTTGGCCGAACTCCTTGGCCCAGACCACGGTGACGTGTTCGACCCGCCCGAGCCGGCCGGCCGCGAGGTCGGCCTTCAGTTGTTCGTAGCCCGGGGCGAAGAGGAAGTTGTGCCCGACGGCGAGCGTCGCGCCGGTGCCGCCGCGGTCGGCGAGGTCGCGGCACTCGTCGGCGCGCACGCACAGGGGCTTCTCGATGTACGCCGGGACGCCGCGGTCGAGGAGCGTGCGGGCGGCCGCCGCGTGGGCGGTCGGCGGCAACAGAACGTGGACCGCGTCGAGGTTCGCCGCGGCGAGCATGTCGTCCAGGGTCGCGAACGTGCGCTCGGCCCCGCACTTCTGCGCGAGGGCGGCGGCGCGGTCGGGGCTCTGGTCGCACACGGCCGCGACGCGCGCGCCGCGGACGGACCGCAGCGCCTTGCAGTGCCAGTCGGCGATGTACCCGGCCCCGAGCAGGCCGACGCGGATGGTGGGCGAATTCACACCGTCCCCTTGGTCTTGTACTCGATGATCCGGGCCGGCGCGCCGCGCGCCCGCCCGAGGTAGAACTTCGCGAGGCCGACGGCCTCGGGGAACCGCCCGGCGACGCACGACGCCGCGTAGGCCAGCGCGTGCCGCCGGCGGGGCACGCGCGTCCGCAGCCCCCAGTACGTCTTGGCGAGTTGCAGCGGGTACAGGGCGAGCAGCGCGAGACTCGCGCCGGCCGTCGGCCACGCCAGCCCGAGCGCCGCCACCGGGACGCCGAGCCCCCAGACCGCCACGCGGCGCTGCTCGCGGACGAAGTGCCGCTCCGGGCCGCGGCCGTGCAGCGCCGCGCCGTTGGCGTAGGCGTACCCGCACCGCACCGCCCGCTTCCACCACTGGCTCAGGCGCGTCATCGCCGCGTCGTGCGTCGCCATGTCGTCGGGCAGGCGGACGATCTTCCACCCGGCGCGCCGCAGCCGCAGGCAGAACTCGTCGTCCTCCGCGGCGATCAGCCCGGGGTCGAACCCGCCGACCGCGACGGTCGCCGAGGCGCGGACGAACATGTTCCCGCTGCACGCCTTGACCTCGCCGAGCGGGATGTCCCACTCGATGTCGCGGAACCGGTTGTAGATGGAGGCGTCGGGGAACCGCTCCCGCAGGGTGCCGCACACCGCGGCGAGGTCCAGCCGGCGGTCGAGTTCGGCGGCGGCGCGGTCGAGCCAGGCCGGGGCGACCTCGCAGTCGCCGTCGATGAACTGCACGTACTCGACGTCGGGGCACAGTTCGCGGAGCCGGTCGAACCCGGCGTTGCGGGCGCGGGCCGCGGTGAAGGGGACGGACATGTCGAGGTCCACGACCTCGACGCCGAGCCCGCGGGCGGTGGCGACGCTGTCGTCGGTCGAGCCCGAGTCCACGTACACGACGACCGCGCGGCCGGCGACCGACTGCAGCCCGAGCCGGAGCCGGTCGCCCTCGTTGCGACCGATCGCGACCACTCCGACGCGGCTCATCTCGGGCTCCTGGGCCGGGGCTCTGAGTCTCCGGGGCCGGTAGGAGCAAACCCGGTGCCGGGTCAGGGCCGCCGCACCCGCCGGAGGAGCCGCGGCACGGGCCGGGCCGGTTTGACGCGCCACCCCGCGGCGGCCGCTTCGGCGGGCGGGGGCGGGGCGGTTGCCTCCGGCCGCAGCCCGATCAGGCCGCCCGCGATCAGCACGTAGACCGGGTTGAACATCGCGTTCAGCACGCAGTCGATCGAGTACACCGCGAGGACGACCGCGGCGGCGGCGGTCGCGGCGGCGGCCGGGTCGGTCCAGAGCCGCCCCCCGTACCGGACGAGGACGAGGGCCACGGGGAGGATGAGCACCACCCCGACGTTGAGGAGGCCGACGAGCCCGCGCTTGCCGAGGGTGATGACCCACAGGCCGTCGGCCACCGTCGTGGACTGGCCGTACTCGTCGAACACGCGGTTCCGGCCCCACCCGCCCCACCCGAGGACCGGCCGCTCCAGCGCCTTGGCGATCAGCACGTTCTCGTTCTCGAGGCGGAACGCGAGCGACTGCGCCCGGTCGGCCCCGACGGCCGAGTCGATGAACACCAGCGCCTCGTTCGCGTCCCACGCCCCCTGGGTCCGCACGAAGCAGTACGCCGGCGCGGCGCACAGCACGAGGACGACCGGGAGCGAGCGGCCCGCGGCCCGCGCCGCGAACAGCGCCGCCGCCGCGACCGCCCCGAGCGCGAGCGCCCCGGTGGACTTGCACGCCACCGCGACCACCGCGAGGCCGACCGCGACCCACAGGCCGCTCACCCGCCGGCCGCCCGGCAGCGGGACCACCTTCAGCGCCCCGTTCGCCCGCAGCCACGCGGCGGCGACCGCCCCGGCGACCATCCAGAACCCGACGGCCAGGCCGTGCTCCATGAACACCATCGGCCGGTACCCCGAGAACCGGATGCTCTGGCCGAACTCGTGCTGGTGGAACCCGTACACCCAGCGGTGCAGTTGCGGGCTCACTACGGTTTCGAGCAGGCACAGGGGCGCGTACGCGGCCGCCCCGATCACGACCGCGAGGACCAGGTCGCGGAGCTTCGCCCCGTCGGTCACGTACAGCCGCGCGAGGAGGTACGGCAGGCCCCAGGCGAGGGTGACCTCGGCCGCCTGCACCAGCCCCTCGTACAGGTCGGAGTAGTCGAGGACCGCCAGCGCGCCGCTGACCGGCCCGGCCCCGACGGGGACGTACCCGGAGATCGGGTCGTCGTACACGAGGCTGTTGGCGAGCGCCGTGGCCACCGCGCCGCCGCACCACGCGAGCACCGGCAGGTCGAACCACCGCGGGCGGGCCGCGAGCCACCGCCGGGCGTCGAACAGCACCGACCCGGCCAGGAGCCCGAGGCCGACGGCGTTCTCCTTGGTCAGCCGGACCAGGGCCACGCCCATCGGCTTCGGTACGCCCTCGACGTAGTCGGCGGCCCCGTACTCCGGGAGGAACAGCGTCCCGAGGACGTACGCGCCGATCACCGTTCGGTGCCCGGGGTACCGCCGCATCAAGAGGACGGGCACGAGGACGGCGGCGAGAATGGCGAGGCGGCCCAGCAGCGTCATGGCTCGGTGCCCTCCGCCGGGGCGGCCCACGCGGCGTACACGGCGGCCCAGACCGCCGTCAGCACGACCCCGGCGGCGAGCGGCAGCGCGACCCGGCCGCCGGCGGCCCCGACCGCGCCCTCGGCCAGGACGTACAGGCCGAACAGCGCGGCCGCGAGCAGCGTCACGCCGGCGTCCTCGAGGACCGCGGTGACCCCGGCGCGGTGGAGGGCCGCGGCGATCACCGCGTACCGCACCGCCTCCGCGGCCGCGACGCCGAGGATCAGCCCCGGCAGGCCCGCGAGTTCGAACCCGGCGAACAGGAACACCGGCACGCACGCGAGCCGCACCGCCTGGGCCAGCGCCAGGGTCCGCGTGTGCCCCAGCGCCAGCACGGTCAACTCGCCGGGGACGAGCAGCGCGGTGATCCAGGCGGGCACCGCGAGGAGCCGGATGTACGCGGCGGCCTCGGCGTACTGGTCGTTGTACAGGAGCCGCACGGCCGCCGGGCCGACGCACGCCATGCCGGTGATGAGCAGCGCCGCGGCCGCGACCATCGCCCGGTGCGCCCGCGGGAACACGGCCCCGAGCGGCTCGCCGTCGCGCATCGCCCCGCTCACGAGCGGGAACACGAGCTGCGCCCCGAGGGCGGCCAGCACCCCGGCCGGCAGCGCCGCGATCACCACCGCGATGTGGTACACCCCGAGGGTCTCCAGCGACAGCTTCCCGACGGCGAGGCGGTCGGCCTGCGCGGCGAAGAACGTGCAGGTGCTGCTGACGAACACCCAGCTGCCGAAGTGGAGCAGCTCACGGCGGGCCGCGGGCTCCCACGCGACCCGGGGCCGCGCCACGGGCCGCAGCGTGTAGCTCAGGGCCACCTCGCCGAGCGCCGCGGCGACGGCCCCGAGGGCGATTATGGCCAGTTCCAGGTCGCGGGCCTCGCCCCCCGGCCACCGGGCGCGGACCGCCGAGAGGGCCGCCAGCACGGCCGCGTACGCGGCGACGTACACGCCCACCTCGCGGCGGACGAGCGGCCCGCGGCGGACCTCGCGGGTGTAGGTCCACAGGGCCGGGGACGCGAACCCGCCCACGAGGCCCGCGAGCCCCGCGAGCGGGACCAGCCACAGCAGCGCCGGCTCGCCGTAGAACGCGGCCATCGGCCACGCGAGCAGGGCCGAGCCCGCCCACAGGGCCGCGCCGCAGAGCACCTGGACCGTCCACGCGGTGTTCAGGAACGCCGGGTCGTCGCCCCGCGCGTGTTGCACCACGCACTGGCGGATCCCCAGGTCGGAGAACATCGCCAGCCCCTGGATGAACAGGCCCACGAGGGCCATGGTCCCGAGCGCCTGCGGGGCGACCATCTGGGCCAGGGCGATGTTGAACCCGAACCGGAACACCTGCACCGCGGCGTACCCGGCGACGGTCCAGACCGTCCCGCGGAGGACACGTCGGCCGCTCATCGGGTCACCTCGGGCGCGGGTGCGGGGTGGGCCGTCAGCAGGTTGAACCGGACGAAGTCGGCGAGCAGGTGCGGGGGGTCCGGGTCGGGCTTGGCCTGGAGCCGGCGGCGGACCCGCCACGTCGCCCGGGCCGCGGCCCAGAGCGCCGCGGCCGCCCACGCCCGCACCGGGCCGTGGTGCTTCACGAAGTACCGCCGCCGCGCCTCCAGCCAGTACCGCGGCACCCGCCGCGTCACCTTCGCCGCGTCGCTCATCCCGGTCGCCTGGCCGAGCAGGTGGACGACCCGGCTCGCGGGCACGGCCCAGCACTCCCACCCGGCCCGCGCCGCGCGGCGGCAGAAGTCCACCTCCTCGAAGTACAGGAAGTACCCCTCGTCGAGGAACCCGACCCGCTCGAACACCTCGCGGCGCACGAGCATGCTGGCCCCGCACACCCAGTGCGTCCGGTGCGGGTCGGCCCGCGGCACCGGGGCCACGACGTACCGCGCCAGGGCGCGGCTCACGAGCCCCAGCCGCAGGCCGTTCTCGAGTTCCGACGCGACCGTGGGGAACCGGAACGCCGATTCCTGCAGGGTACCGTCCGGGTACTCGAGCTGGCTCCCGGCGATCCCGGCCCGCGGCCGCGCGTCGAGGAACTCGACCAGCCGCGCGACCGCCCCGGGCCGGACGACCGTGTCGGGGTTCAGGAGCAGGACGTAGTCGGGCCGGTCGGCCGGGGCGGCCGCGAAGATCGCCCGCAGGGCGACGTTGTTCCCGGCCGCGAACCCGCCGTTCCGCCCGGCCGGGAGGAACTCGGTCCACCCGCCCCAGCCGTTCGCGGCGATCGCCGCCGCGATCCGCGCCCCGGACCCGTCGGGCGAGGCGTTGTCCACCACGACCGCCCGCACGCCCGGCTCGGTGGCGAGCGACGCGAGGCAGTCCACGGTCAGGCCGGCCGTGTTGTAGTTGACCACGACGACGGCGACCCGCGCGGCGGCCCGCGATGTGCAGGCTCGCGTGGGGCGGTCGGGTTCGGCCGCTGAATCCATCTGGAGACCTCCTACCATGTCCACGCCCGGGATCGCCGCCCGGCCCCAGCCGGTCAACGTGTGGGGCCTGCCGCTCGCCCCGCTCACCTTCGACCAGACCCTCGACGCCGTCGAGGCCCTGATCGCCGCCCGCGAGGCGGCGCTCGTCGTCACGGCCAACCTGCACTACGCCATGCTCACCGCGCGCCACCCGGACCTGGCCCGGGTGAACCGGTCCGCGGCCCTGGTCGTGGCCGACGGGTGGCCGCTGGTGCTCGCCTCGCGCCGGACCCGGACCCCGGTGCCCGAGCGGGTCGCGGGGTCCGACCTGGTCCCCGCCCTGTGCGGTCGGATCGCCCCGCGGGGCGGCCGGGTGTTCCTGCTCGGCGGGGCTCCGGGGGTCGCCCAGGAGGCCGCCGCGGTCCTCGCGGCGCGGTACCCGGGGCTGAGCGTCGTCGGGGCGGAGGCCCCACCGTTCCGGGCGCTGTCCGGGGACGAGACCGCCGCGCTGCTCGCCCGCGTCCGGGCCGCCGCGCCGGACCTGCTGTTCGTGGCGTTCGGCCAGCCCAAGGGCGAGCGGTGGCTGGCCGAGCACCTGCCCGCGCTAGGACCGACGGTGAGCCTTCAGATTGGTGCGTCCCTCGACATGCTGGTCGGCCGCGTGCGCCGCGCCCCGCGACTGGTCCAGCGGCTGGGACTGGAATGGGCCTGGCGCGTCGGAACGGAGCCCCGCCGGCTGGCCCCGCGTTATGCGGAAGACGCCGCTTTCCTCGCCCGCCGGTTGTTCGCCCGCCCCGGCCGCGCCCGCGTCGCCGGGGGCTGAGACCTCGACGGCGAAGGGGAGTTCGTCCCCTTCGCCCGCGCCCGCCGCGCGGACGACGGCCCCCACCCAGGGGGTGCCGGCCCCGCGGATGGCGGCCACGGCGGCCCGGCCCTCGGCCGTCTCCTCGCCGTCCCGCCGGCACACCACGAGGGCCCCGTCGGCGTACCCCGCGAGGATCTCGGCCGAGAGCGAGTTCTGGATCGGGTCGCCCAGCAGGATCACCCGGTCGTACCGCTCGGCGAACCGGACGAGCAGCCCCTGCATGAACGCCGAGGCGAGCTGGTCCGGGTCCGGGAACGGCCGCCCGGCCGGGAGGTACGCGACGCCGGTCGCGTCGGTCTTGGTCACCAGCGCCGCCGCGTCGGACGCCCGGTTCTGGAGGCAGTGCGCGAGGCCGGCCTGGGCGGCCGCCCGCCCGAGGTTGGCCGAGGAGTCCCGCCCGGCGGGCCCGAGGGCGCGGCCCGGGACGTCGGTCACCCGCGTGTCGAGGATGAGCACGCCCTCGCCCGCCAGTGCGAGGTACCGGGCGAGTTGCCAGGCCACGTCGTCGGTGCGGGTGCCGGCGTCGGCCGCCACGCACAGGATCACCCCGCCCGAGTTGCGGACCGGCTCGCGGAGCTGGAGGGCCAGCCGCCGGGCCTCGGTCGAGGCGTGCGCGGCGGTCCGGCCCGGCGCGTCGCCCTCGACCGCGGCCAGGACCGGGAGGCCGTAGGTGGCGTGCTTCGCCCCGGGGGGCTGCCGGTACCAGGCGTGCCCCACGATGCCGAGCAGCGACAGGCCGAGCAGCCCGGCGAACACGAACACGCCGATCACTTTCTTGTTCGAGGCCGGCGGGCCGGTGACGGCCGCGGGGTGGACGGCCGCGAACTCGGCCGCCGGGCCGTCGCGGAGCCGCTCCAGCGCGGCGACCCGGGCGGTCACGCCCCGGGCGTCGGCGTCGGCCTGGTCGAGCTTCCGCCGCGCGGCCTCCTCGGCGGCGCTCAGCTCGCCGGTGCGGACCATGTCCGCGCGGCTCTGGTCCAGGCCCCGCCGCAGCGCCGCGGCCCGGAGCTCCAGGCCCGCGAGCTCGGTCTCGTGCTGCGAGACGAGGCGGCGGGCGTGCCGCAGCGGCAGGTCGGCCAGTTCCGCGGCGTGCTCGGCGGCGGCCGCGGCCTCGCTCCGGCGGCGGGTGCCCAGCAGGTCGATGTCGGCGATCACCCGGGACAGCTCGGCCCGCGACCCGACGCCGGTGTCCACGAGCCGCTGCAGGCCCACCAGTTCCTTCTTCCGCGACGCGGTCTCGACGTCGATCTCCTGGAGCTTCGCCTGGCACCCGCGGAGCGCGTCGACGAGCACCTGCTTCCGCTCGCGGTACCCGGCGTCCTCGGCCGCGGGCGTGCCGGCCGCGGCGGCCCGCTCCATCTCGCGGGCGCGGGCCAACTGGGTCTGGCACGCGGCGAGCTTCTCGAGCGTGAGGTTCAGGTCGGTGGTCATCGTGGTGGCCGCGGCCGCGCCCCGCTCGCGCTCGACGGCGAGCCGGGCGTGGGTCACCCGCTCGGGCAGTGCGTCGTAGGCCGCGCGGGCCTCGGCCAGCGCCCGGGCGTGGCCCGCCTGCTCGGCCCGGAGCATGGCGAGCGCCTGCTGGATCTGGTCCCGCCGCAGCGCGGCGGTGTCGCGGATGTACTCGTCGGCGATGCGGTCCACGATGGCCCGGCCCGCGTCGGGGTCGGGCCAGTCGATCGCCAGGCGGACCGCGTCGACGTTGGCCTGCTGGTTCACCTTGACGGCCCGGTCGAGGGCCCGGGCCGGGACCGGCGGGTCCAGCTCCCGGGCCACCTTCTCGAGCCGCTGCTGCGACTTCACGAGGCTGATGAGGGTCTGCGGGCTCGGGGGCACGTAGTCCGCGTGGCCGCCGAGCGCCAGCGGCGTGTACACGATGGTGGTCTCCACCGGCCACAGGTGCTGCGAGAACCGGGCGGCCGCGGCCCCCGCCGCGAGGGCCGCGGCCGCGCCGCACAGGAGGACCAGCTTCCACCGGCGGAGGGGCGCCAGGAGGTACTCGGGGACGAGAACGGGGTCGGCGGGCGGTGCGGTTCGCGGGTCCGCGGGGGTGGGCATCGATGGTCCTCGTTCATGGTCGCGGGGTCGTGCGGCGGACCCGGTCGCGCCCGTCCGGGCGTGGAGACCCGCCCGGCGAGCAGACGTGTCGCCACGGGACATGCTCATCGCGTGCCGCCCGCCGGACCCGGACCGTGAAATCGGAAAGACGGTCCGACGCTGCACGTGAAATGGGCCGCCCGCGGGCCAACTGCGCAGGCGGCGGCACGACGGTGCCCGCCCGCCGGGTTCGGACCGGGGATGAAGTTTCGCGGCCGCGAACGAGTCGTCGAGGGCCGGCGAACGCTGCATTTGAAGCGCGCAACCGGTGTCGGCGGCGCGACCGGTTCGGGGCCGTGTCGGCAATCTCCCCCGAGTTTGGCAAGGAGATTGCGATACTCATCCCGGGCCGCGGGGAACCTCGGTGCCCCCCGATCCGCCATCATCCTGCCAGTTACATCCTCGGATCCCGCCATGACGATTCACCACGAAGCACACCTCCTCGAACAGGGCCGCGGGGCCGAGGGTCGGGTTCCCGACCTGCCGCCGCTGGCGGACCGCCTGGCGTGGGACGCCCCGCCGAAGTCGGCCCCGGACGGCGGGGCCGCGCCCCGGTACGGGATCGCGGTCCTCGCGTGCCCCGGCCCGGCGTTCACGGGGGAGCGGGCGACCGCGTTCGGGCGGCACGCCGCGCGGCTCGCGCTGACCAAGGCCCAGGTCGTGCTCGACGTGAGCGAGGTGACCTCGATCGACGTCACCGGGCTGCTCGCGATCACGTCGCTGGCCCGGGTGTGCCGCGAGCGGGGCGTGGCCCTGCGGCTGTGCGGGCCGACCCAGCCGGTTCGCGTCCTGCTGGCGGCCGCCGGGGTCCACCGTCTGGCCGACATCTTCCACACCCGCCGGCACGCCGGGGTCGCGTGAGCCACCGGTCCCGGCCCGGCCGGGACCCGCTCGCCTGCCTACCTCTCTTCCTTCATCCCGTATTTAACGGTCGCACATAGCCCGAGTGACACCCATGTTGATCGCTGCCCCCTACCCACCGGCCCTGAGCCTTCCGACTGTTCCCGTTCTCGAGGGCCTGTCGCTCCGCGTGTCCGAGGCCGCCCCGGGCCTGCTGGCCCGGGTCGAGCGCGCCCGGGTCTGGTACAACCGCGCCTCCTGGGAGGCGCACGGCCGGCTGCGGGCGCTCGCCAAGCGGACGCTCGACGTGGTCGGGGCCGCGGGCCTGCTGGTCGCGCTGGCCCCGCTGTTCCTGGCCGTCGCCGCGCTCATCAAGTTCCACGACCGCGGCCCGGTCCTGTTCTGGCAGAAGCGGGTCGGCCGCTGGGGCCGCCTGTTCTGGTTCCCCAAGTTCCGGTCGATGGTCGTCAACGCCGAGCAGCTCAAGGCCCGGCTGGTGGCGCACAACGACCACAAGGAGAGCGTGACGTTCAAGATGAAGCGGGACCCGCGGGTCACCTGGATCGGCCGCATCATCCGCAAGGCGAGCATCGACGAGCTGCCGCAACTGTGGTGCGTGCTCAAGGGCGAGATGTCGCTCGTCGGGCCGCGGCCGCCGGTGGTGCAGGAGGTCGAGAAGTACACGATGAAGGCCCGGCGCCGCCTGGAGGTGGCCCCGGGGCTGACGTGCCTGTGGCAGATCATGGGCCGGGGCGACATCCCGTTCGCGCGGCAGCTCGAGCTCGACGTGCAGTACATCGAGACCCAGTCGCTGTGGACCGACCTGAAGATCCTGGTCCTCACCGTCCCGGCGGTCGTCCTCGGCCGGGGCGCGTACTGACGCCGCCGACCGGTGTACCGACCGGGGGACGGGCCGTCCGGAGGCAGAGACGCGGGCCGCGGGCCGCTCCGACGTCTGCCCGCCCGCCCCTGGTGTTCCGCCCCTCGGTCCGCAGGAAGCCCATTGCATGAAGGCCGTCATCATCGTCCCCGAGCAGAAGCCCTCGGCCTGCCCGTCGGTCCCGTGCGTGGCGCTGTTCCCGCTGCTGGACCGGCCGTTCCTCCAGCACGTCGTGGAGGCGGTCGCCCGGCGGGGGGTGCGGGAGGTTCAGTTCGTCCTCGGGCGCGGGGCCGACGCCGTGGCCGAGCACTTCGGCGACGGCACCCGGTGGGGCTGCGCGTTCGCGTACCACCTCATCGCCGACCCGGACGCCCCCGGGGGCGTCCTCCGCACCCTGGTCGAAGAGACCGAGTACGTCCTCGTCGCCACGGCCGACCGACTCCCGGCGCTGCCGACGGTGCTCCGCCCCGCGCCGCCCGGCCTGCTGTTCGGCGCGCCGGGCGAGTGGTCCGGGTGGGCCGTCGTCCGCGGCGGGGAGCTGGCCGCGGCCGCCGGCGTGGCGCTCCGCGACCTCGGCCCGGCCCTCGCGGAGCAGGGGCTGAAGTGGGTGGACGTGGGCCGGCCGGTCGCGCTCCGGTCGGTCGCCGACGTGGCCGAGGCGCAGGCGCGGCTCCTGCGCGGCGAGGTCCCCTGCGTGCTGGTGACGGCCCAGGAGGCCGCGCCCGGCGTGTGGCGGGCCCCGAACACGCGGGTGGCGGCCTCGGGCACCCTGGTGCCCCCCGTGTTCATCGGGGAGAACACGGTGATCGGCCCCGGGGCCGTCGTCGGCCCGTACGCCGCCGTCGGCCCGAACTGCATGATCGACCGGGACGCGCGGGTGCGGGACGCGACCGTGTGCGGCGGCACCTACGTCGGGACGGGGGTGGAGCTGTCGGGCGTGATCGCCGACGGCCGGTGCCTCGTGAACCCGCGGGTGCGGACCGTCGCGACTATCGACCGCCGGCTCCTCGATCGCCTCGCCACCGGGCTGCCCCTGGTCGCCGGCCTGGAGCCCCTGCTGGCGGGCGCGGCGTTCGTCGCGGCGGCCCCCGTGGTCCTCGCGGCCGCACTGTGGCTGTGGCTGACGCGGCCCGGCCCGGTGTTCTGGCCGCGGCGGTTCGTGACCACGCCCGCGCCGGCGGCCGAATCGACGTGGGAACTGGGCACCGCGTACGCGCTCGTCCCCCCGCAGGACGCGGACGAGGAGCGGGGCTGGGTGGTCCCGGCCACGTTCCGGGGGCTGGTCCTGGAACTGCTCCCCGCCCTGGGCAGCGTGGCGCTGGGGAACCTGCGGCTCGTGGGCCTGCCGCCCCGCCGCCGGACCGCGATGCGGGAGCACGGCCTCCAGTACCCGCCGATCCTCCGCGCCCCCGCCGGCCTCATCTCCGAGGCGGCGCTATGCCCGCCCCCCCCGGCCGCCGAGGACCGCCTCCTCGTGGACGTGTACCAGACCCAGACGTCGCGGCTGGCGACCAACGTGCGGCGGGCGGGCCGGTTCCTGGCGAAGGCTCTGACCCGGTGGGGCGCGCCGCCGAGGGCCGCCGGGGCCCCGCGGCACGCGGCCGACCGGGCGGGCCTGGTCGCGGCCCAACCGCCCACAACCGTGGTCGAGTCGCCGCCGGCCGGCCGCGCCCCGGAACTGGTGTGACGGGGCCCCGATCCGCCCGCCCGCGTCGGACCTTGAACTCGGTACGCCCTTCAGAGGCCGCCTATGACCGCTCGCGGATCGGTGACTCAGGGCCCCGTGTGCCCCCTGACCGGCGGGGCGATGGCCCCGTGGATGCTCGTGCCGTGCGACTGGCGGCGGCCCGACGAGGGCACCGCGTACCGGTTGTACTGGTCGGCGGCCGGCCAGTTCGGCCAACTGTACCCGCGGCCGGCGAAGTACGAGATCCCCGCGTTCTACGACGTCGAGTACTACACCCACCACGCCGACGTCGCGGGCGGCGGCCGCGGCCGGGGGTTCCTCGAGCGGCTCCGCGTCCACCTCGCGTGGCGCGCCGACCACGGGTGGGAGGTGACCCCCGAGACCCTCCGCGCCACGACCGGCCGGGCGACCGGGTCCGCGCTCGAACTCGGGTGCGGCGACGGGAAGTTGCTCGCCGGGCTGCAAGGGAGCGGGTGGGCGGTGGTCGGCGTGGACCCCGACCCGGCGGCGCGGAAGGTCGCCGCCGAGCGGGGGCTGGAGGTCCACGACGGCACCGCCGAGGAGCCCCCCGCCGCGATCGGCGGCCGCACGTTCGACCTCGTCCTGATGCAGCACGTCCTGGAGCACTGCCTCGACCCGGTCCAGGCGCTGCGGGTCGCCGCGGGGCAGCTGAAGCCGAACGGGACCCTCGTGGTCGAGACGCCGAACAACGATGCGGCGGGCCTGCGGGCCGCGGGCGCGGCGTGGTCGTGGCTCGACGTGCCGCGGCACCTGAACTTCTTCACCCCGCACAGCCTCCGGGCCGCGTGCTCCCGCGCCGGGCTCGCCCCCGTTGCGACCGAGTACACCGGGTACGTGCGCCAGTTCCAGCGGCCCTGGATCGAGAACGAGCGGCACACCCGGTCGGTGTTCGCCCGCCGCGGGGCGGGCGCGCCGCCGGCGGGCGGCACCCTCGGCGCGTGGGCGCTGCTGGCCCGCACGGCGCTGGCCCGCTCGCGGTACAAGTACGACTCGGTGCGGGTCGTCGCGCGGACCGTGCCGCGGTAGCCCGCCCGGCCCCGTTACGGCGCGGCCCCCTCGGCCGCGGGGCGGGGCCGGGCGGCCAGCACGACCGCCGCCTCGCCGGGGATCCGCCAGTTGTCGTCGGTGTCCAGCGGGGCGGTGCCCAACCCGCCGTACTTCGGGTGCTCGCTCGACCACAGGACGTGCCAGTGCGCGCCGACCTCGGGCGGGGCCAGCAGCGGCTCCGGGGCCGGGTTCAGGTGCAGGTCGCGGCCCAGGTTCACGATCAGCAGCCGGTCCTCCCCGTCGGCCGCGAAGAACCGCAGCACGAACGCCGAGGGGCCGAACACCGCGCCGTCGAGGTCCGCCGACGCGAACGCCGGGTCGGACCTGCGGAGCGCGAGCAGGTCGGCGTGGAGCGCGACCCACTCGGGCCGCGCGTCGCGCTCGGAGTGGTCCAGCTTGCACCGCTCGAACGTCGCCGGGTCGGCCGGGTCGGGCACCAGGGCCATCCCCTCGGGGCCGGCCTGGCTGCGGAACAGCCGCATCGCGGCCCGGCGGCCGGTGTGGACCAGCGCCGCGAGCTCGGCGTGGTGGTCGGCGAAGTACAGGAACGGCCGCGTGCTGGCGTACTCCTGGCCCTGGAACAGCATCGGCGTCGCGGGGATCAGCAGCAGGTACGCGGTCAGCGCGCGGAACCGGGCCGGGCTGGTCACCTGGTTCACCCGCAGCCCGCGGCCCGAGTTGGCGACCTGGTCGTGGTTCTCGAGGAACGCGACGAACTGGTGCCGCGGGACGTCGAGCGCCGGGCGGCCGCGCCGCCGGTTCTGCCACCGGTACTGCTGCCCCTGGTACAGGAACCCCCACTTCGCGGCGCTGACGAACTCCTGGGCCGTGCCCAGGTAGTCCATGAAGTACCCCTCGTTCTTGCCGGTGAGCGCGACCCGGGCCGCGTGGTGCAGGTCGTCGTTCCACACCGCGTCGAGCCCATACCCCCCGGCCCCCGGGGGCCGCACGATGGTGGCGTCCTGGGGCTCGTTCTCGGCCATCACGAACGTCGCCCGGCCCCGGGCCGCCGCCCGCACCGCGCGGCCGATCGCGGCGACGACGTGGTCCTCCGAGTCGTCGTAGATCGCCTGGGTCGCGTCGAGCCGGAGCCCGTCGACGTGGAACTCGTCGACCCAGTACCCGGCGTTGGCGACGAAGAACTCGCGGACCGGCCCCGCGTCCGGCCCGTCGAAGTTGAACGGCTCGCCCCACTCGGTCGTGTGCCGGGTGCTCAGGAACTGCGGGGCATACTCGCGGATGTAGTTCCCGTCCGGGCCGAAGTGGTTGTACACCACGTCGAGGATCACCCCGACGCCCGCGCCGTGGGCCGCGTTCACGAACCGGCGGAAGTCGTCGGGCGCGCCGTACAGCCGCGTCGGGGCGTACAGGCAGGTGCCGTCGTACCCCCAGCCGAACCGCCCGGGGAAGTCGGCCACCGGCATCACCTCGACGGCGGTGACGCCCAGTGCGGCCAGCTCCGGGAGCCGCGCCGCGGCCGCCGCCCACGTCCCCTCCTTCGTGAAGGTGCCGATGTGCATCTCGTACAACACCTGGCCGCGCTGCGGGACCCCGGGCCAGCGGGCGTCGGTCCAGTCGAACCGGTGCGGGTCGACGACCTGGGACGGGCCGTGCGGCCCCTCGGGCTGGAACCGCGACGCGGGGTCGGCGAACAGCCCCGGGCCGCCGTCGAGCCGGAACCGGTAGAGCGCGCCGTCCCCGACGCCGGGCGCGAGGCCCTCGAAGTACCCGTTGGGCTCGGCCCGGAGCGGGACCGCCGGCCCGCCCTCGACGACGACCTCGACCCGCGAGCGGATCGGGGCCCAGACCCGGAAGTGCGTGCCCGCGGGGGCGACCTCGGCCCCGACCGGGTAGCGGCGGGCGACAGCGGGCGGTTCCGGCGGGTGCGTCATGGGGGGGTCCGAGAAGGTAGGGCACTCGCTCCGCGAGTGGCACCGGCCGCGTGTCGCGGCTCACCGGTGCGGGTCGTCACGTCGGGGGCGCCTCGCGGAGCGATGCGCCTGCACTCCACCCGCCTACGGGTTCGCCGGGTCGGTCGGCACCGGGAGCGGGCGGGGCGCGGGGTCGGCCTTCTTCCGCAGGGTCTCGGCCTGGAGCGGGGTCACGGCCGGCTCGCGCTCGACCCGGGGCCGGGTGCGGAACAGCACCACCGACCGCGACGCGAGCCGGCACTGGTGCCCGCCGTCGAACACCTCGGGCCGCCGGTCGTCGTCGGCCGTGTCGAACAGCACCTCCCAGACGTGCCGCGGGTGCGTGGCCGGGAGCGTGAACGGCACGGCGTCGGGGGCCGCGTTGAACGCCGCGTACAGCGTGTCGCCGGCCACCCTCTCGCCCCGCTCGTCGGGCTCGCGGATCAGGTCGCCGGCCAGGCGGATCGCCAGGGCGTGCGTCGGCTCGTGCCAGTCGCCCTCGCTCAGCTCCTTGCCGACCGGGTTGAACCACGACACGTCGCCCACGCCCTCGCCGCGGATCGGCCGGTCCTGGAAGAACGTCCGCCGCCGCAGCACCGGCTGCTCCCGCCACAGCCGGGTCAGCTTCTTCACGAACTCCAGGAACGCGGCCCGCGGGGCCGACGGCTCCCAGTCGAGCCACGTCAGCTCGTTGTCCTGGCAGTACGTGTTGTTGTTGCCGCGCTGGGTGTGGCCGAGTTCGTCGCCGGCCAGGAGCATGGGCACGCCCTGCGACAGGAACAGGGTGGCGAGGTGGTTCCGCCGCTGCCGCTCGCGGACCGCGAGCACCTCGGGGTCGGCGGTCGGCCCCTCGGCCCCGCAGTTCCAGTTCCGGTTGTGGCCCTCGCCGTCGCGGTTCTCCTCGCCGTTGGCCTCGTTCCGCTTCTTCTCGTACGCGACGAGGTCGGCGAGCGTGAACCCGTCGTGGCACGTCACGAAGTTGACGCTCGCGTGCGGCTTCCGGCCGGTCCGGTCGTACAGGTCCGGGGACCCGCACAGCCGCAGCGCGAGCCGCTCGGCCGTGACCGCCGTGCCCGACCAGAACTCGCGGACCGCGTCGCGGTACTCGCCGTTCCACTCGGCCCACCCGTGCGGGAAGTTGCCCACCAGGTACCCGCCGGGGCCGGTGTCCCAGGGCTCGGCGATGAGCTTCACCCGGGACAGCACCGGGTCCTGCTGCACGACCCGGAAGAACGCGCCGAGGGTGTCGGCGTCGACCGACTCGCGGGCCAGGGCCGTGGCCAGGTCGAACCGGAACCCGTCGACGTGCATCTCCTGGACCCAGTACCGCAGGCTGTCGGTGATGAGCTGGAGCACGCGCGGGTGCCCCATCCGCGGGGTGTTGCCGCACCCGGTGAAGTCCATGAAGTACCGCGGGTGCTCGGGCGACAGGAAGTAGTAATTTGCGTTGTCGAGCCCGCGGAAGCTCAGCGTCGGGCCGCACTGGTTCCCCTCGGCGGTGTGGTTGTACACCACGTCGAGGATCACCTCGATGCCGGCCGCGTGCAGCGCCCGGACCATCGACTTGAACTCCCACACGGCCCGGTCCGGGGCGGTCGCGAACCGCGGGTCCGGCGCGAAGTACCCGAGCGTGTTGTACCCCCAGTAGTTCGTCAGCCCCCGCTCGCCCAGGTGCCGGTCGTCGGCCCGGTAGTGGACAGGGAGCAGCTCGACGGCGGTGACGTTGAGCGCCTTGAGGTGCCGCACGGCCGCCGCCGACCCGAGGCCCGCGTAGGTGCCGCGGAGGTGGTCGGGGACCCCCGGGAGCTGCTTGGTGAACCCCTTGACGTGGACCTCGTACACGAGCGTCTCGTGCCACGGGTGCATCAGCGGGCGGTCGTCGCCCCAGGTGAACGCGGTGTCGGCGACCATCGCCAGCGGCGCGTACGGCGCGCTGTCCCGGGGGTCGAACGACAGGTCCACCGCTTCGTCGCCGATGGTGTACCCGTACAGTGCGTCGTCCCACGCGACCCCGCGGCCGACGGCCTTGGCGTACGGGTCGAACAGGAGCTTGTTCGGGTTGAACCGGTGCCCCGCCTCGGGCTCGTACGGGCCGTGGGCGCGGTACGCGTAGAACTGCCCCGGGAGCGCGTCGGGGAGGTAGGCGTGGAACACCTGGTCCGTGCGCTCGGTGAGTTCGATCCGCCGCTCGGACCGGGCCTCGGCGCTCTCGAACAGGCACAGTTCGACCTTGGTGGCGTTCTCGCTAAAGACGGCGAAGTTCACCCCGGTGCCGTCCCACGTGGCACCGAGCAGGTACGGTCGTCCTGGCCAGACTCGCATTGCGGCAACTCCTGCGTGGCGTGCGCTCGCCCCGACGGATGCGAATCGCGCGCCACGAGGAGTTAAGTTAGCGAACGGGTATTCGTGCGACCCCTGGTGCCAGCGAGGGGGTGGGGCGCCCCCCTCGCTGGCACCGGGGGCCCGCCCGGCCGCGTCACTGCGCCGGGGGGGCCGGCGGGGCGGCGGGGATCGCGACGGCCCCGCCGGGAGCCGCGCACCCGGTGGCGCACCCGCCGCCGAAGCACGACGCCTGCGGCCGGGCGCACGCGGCGTTCGGCTTCTGGCACCGGGCCGGGAGCAGCCCCTCCAGCGTCCCCTTGCTCGACACGTAGACGCGGTCGCCGGACTGGAGCTGGTAGTTCGTCGTCGTGTCGCCGAGTTGCACGATGTTCGTGTAGCACACCGGCAGCACCACCCGGCACCCGTCGGGCACGGTGGGCCGCGACACGATGATGTTCTGCTCCGACGCCTTGCGGGTCAGCCCGCCGGCCTGCGTGACCGCCGACAGGACCGTGTCGCGGCCGGTGATCGGGAACGCGCCGGGGGCGTTCACCTCGCCGAGCACGTAGAACACCCTCCCGGGCCGGGAGAGGAGCCGCACGGTGACGGCGACCGGCTCCTTCTGCTTCGCCCGGATGATGTCGCGGATCTGCGTCTCGATGTGGGCCAGCGTCGAGCCCGCGACCACCGGCCGGCCGAACTGGCCGAGGTCGATGGTGCCGTCGGGCTGCACCAACTGGTCCGGCGGCAGGCGGACCGGGGCGTCGAGTTCGACCGGCTGCACGAGGAGCGTGTCGCCGGGCTCGACGATGTGCGTCGGCAGCAGCTCCATCGCCAGCTCGCGGGCCACCGGTGCCGGCACCGGGACCGTGTCGCGGATCTCCTTGGCCGTCTTCGTCAGCGGGTACGACGGCGAACTGAACCCGAGCGTGTCGCCGATCGTGGAGCACCCGGTCACCGCGAACACCCACAACCCGAAGGCCACCCCCAACCGCACGCGCTTGCCCATGGCACTGACTCCTTGCCCGGATTACCAGGATCGTCAGTGTTATCGGGCCGCCCCGCTCTCCTCCTTCAACCGATCCAACCGGCACCGCCCCTTCTTCTCGCTTTCCCGACAGATTGGCGGTGCGACCCGGCCGGCGGTCGAGAGACCCAGGTGCCCGGCGAGCCGGGAGCGTCAGGGACCGGAGGTGGGCGCTGACCAAGAGCTCCGGTCACTGACGCTCCCGGCTCGCCACGGGCGGTCGCGTGTCACTTGTCGTCCGACGCGCCGAGCGCGCCCAGCCCGCCGAGGCCGAGCACTTCCGCGGCCCCGGCCGGCACGACGTACCGGCTCAGGAAGAACCGCACGGCCTCTTCGCGGAGCAGCGCCCCGACGTTCACCCGCACGACCGGGTTGCTCGTCGTCCCGGTGACCGTGAGGCGGACCGTACGGTTCGAGAGGAAGTCGCTCACGTCGCGGATCAGGCCGACCGGGACCGGGCCGATGAGCGGGAGCCGCAGCCCGAACAGCCGCAGCCCCCGGGTGCTCGGGCCGATGGTGCCGGTGTGCGCGACGACGGTCAGGTCGATGCGGCCGGTGGTCGTGATCGTGCCCTCGGCGAACACCTGGGCCGTCGGGTTCGCCAGCGCCAGGCGGTCGATGCGGAACACGCCGTTCGACAGGCTGCCCCGCACGTCGCCGGACTGGAACGGCTTCACCAGCCCCGCCGGGTTCAGGAACGGCGTGACCTGCCGCAGGACCGGGATCTCGCGGACCGAGGTGTTGTTGAGGACCGCGACCAGGTTCCCGGTTAGGTCGGCCGCGGACCGCACGTTCTGCCCGCCGAGGTCGAACCGGCCGGTGATGCGGCCGCTGCCGAGCAGCGCGTTCTCGCCGAGCTGCGGCGCCACGGCGGCGATCGGCACGTTGATGAACCGGATGCGGCCGTCCACCCGCATCCCGCCGTAGCCCCAGTCGACCGTCAGGGTCGGCTGCACGCGGCCGTTCCCGGCGTTGATGACCGCGTTCTGGACCGACAGCCGCCCGTACCCGCCCGGGGCCGTGGACACCTCGAACGGCACGACGAGGTCCGTGACCGCGACGCCCGCGACGCTCCCCCGCGGGAGCGACAGGCTCCCCGAGACGCGGGTCTCGCCCCCGAGGCGGCCGCGGGCCACGAGCGTCATCGGGCCGTCGATCAGGTCGGCGGCGTCGGCCCCGGCCAGCGCCAGCATCTGCTTCGCGTCCACGCGAGAGAGCGCGACGCTGAAGAAGTTCCGCCGCGGGTCGCTGACGTACACCCGGGCACGGGCGCGGAGTTCGCCGCCCGCGACCCGCCCGGCGAAGTCCGACAGATCGACCACGCCGTCGCGCATCACCAGCACGCCGGTGACCTCGCGGGCGAGCAACTCGTTCCCCCACCGCACGCCGGTGATCGCGACGCGGCCCGAGCCGGTCGAGAGGTCGTTGTCGAAGTCGAAGTTCGCGTCGATCCGGCCCCGCAGCGGGGCGAGCGACTGGAACCCAATATCGGTGGCGATCCGCGAAAGGTCGATGCCGGTGACCTTGAGCGACCCGCGGTCGTTCGCCCCACCGGCCGGAGCCTTGTCCTTCTTCTGGCCGGGGTAGCGGCCCTTCAGCTCGAACGACCCGCCGAGCGTCTTGCCCTCCAGCTCGTACTCCAGCACCTTCCCCTTGAGCGCCGCCTTGCCGACGAGCCGCTCGGCCGGGATGCCCTGCACGGTGAGCTTCGGGGCCGTGACGTCGAGGGCGATGTTGCCGACCCGCGGCTCGCCGGCCTTCGCGGGCGGGATCGCGCCGCTCACCTTCCCCGTCACCTTCCCGGTGACGCGGACCGGCGGGTCGGGGACCAGCTCGGAGGCGAGGCCGACGTCCACCTCCTTGAAGTTCACCTCGAACTTGCCGGCCTTGTCGGCCGCGAACGGCACGTCGGCGCTGCCGGTGATGGTGCCGCCGAAGACGTCGGCCTTCAGGTCGGTGAGCGTGACGCGGTCCTCGGTGAGTGCCCACTTCGCGGCGATGTGGTTGGCGGACGACCGGCCGAGCGTGAGCTTCTTCGCCGTGACCGTGCCGGACGCCGCGAACGACACCGGCGACAGCGTGCCGGTGACCTTCGACTCGGTCTCCAGCACCCCCTCGACGGCGGCGTTGAACCCGGCCTCGGGGACGAGCTTCCGCAGGTCGGTGACCTCGGTGCCGGTGGTCCGCACGACGGCGGTGAACGGGTACTTGTCGGACACGCCGAGCGTCGCCTCGCCGGTGACCGGGATGCCCTCGAGCGTGAGCCGGGCCTCCGTCATGGTGAGGACCCCCTTGGCGAGTGCGGCCGAGAACTTGACGTCCTTGATGGTCCGCCCCTCGGCGACGATCTCGCTCGACGTGAGGACGGCCGTGCCGCTCCACACGGTCGGGTCCCAGAGCTTCTCGTACTGCGACTTGAGGTCCACCTTGCCCGAGACGGTGCCGGAAACGGCGAGGTCCACGCCGGGCAGCGCCCGCGCGATCTGCCCCAGCGGGATGTTGTCGATGGTCAGGTTCGCGGTCGCGTCGCCGGCCGGGGTCACGGCCATCGTCGCGCTGCCCTTGAAGCTCCCCGGCGCGAGCCCGAACTTCCCCGGCTGGTCGATCTTGCCGCTCAGGTTGGTCAGCGACAGCTTGCCGTTCGTGTAGACCATCCTGGCCGCGACGTCGCGGACCGTGAGCCCCTCGAACGTGAGCGCCGGCGACGTGACCTCGCCCGAGAACTGGTAGGCGCCGGTGTTGGCCGCCGACGCGACCGGGACGGCGACCGACGCGACCACCGTCACCTTCCCGCCGATCTTGTAGTCCATCTTGATCTGGAGCTTCTCGAGGAGCTGCGCCACGTCGACGTCGCGGAGCCGGATGGTGGCGTCGAGCGTCGTCGGGCCCTCGTCGTCCTTCTTCGGCGCGTCCGTCTTCGCGGGCGGGTCGGTCGGCTTCTTCTCCTGCGCCGGTCGCGGCGCGGCGCACCGGACGAGGGTGCGGATCGGCCCGCGGCTAGACGACTGCGATTCATATGAATTGGCTGGCCCTCGGCCGAGATCTTGCAAAGATCCGCTCGAAGTGGCTGGCGGGCCGCCACGGAGGGCGCCCCCAACAAACCAACCCCGAGCCTTCTGGGAGGGGCCGCCCTCCGTGGCGGCTCGCCAACCGCTTCCGGCGT
>NZ_JBHYGG010000022.1:0-23353 GCF_051859125.1 Gemmata sp. | reverse complement strand
CCCGGAACCTGACGAGTCAGGTGCGCAACATCGCCGACGTGACCAAGGCCGTCGCCGCCGGCGACCTGTCGCAGAAGATCACCGTCGACGTCCGCGGGGAAATTCTGGAGCTGAAGAACACCGTCAACACGATGGTCGACCAGTTGCGGTCGTTCGCGTCGGAGGTGACCCGCGTCGCGCGCGAGGTGGGCACCGAGGGCAAGCTCGGCGGCCAGGCCGACGTCCGCGGCGTGGCCGGGACGTGGAAGGACCTGACCGACTCCGTGAACTTCATGGCCGGCAACCTGACGAGCCAGGTGCGCAACATCGCCGACGTGACCAAGGCCGTCGCGGCCGGCGACCTGTCGCGCAAGATCACCGTCGACGTCAAGGGCGAGATCCTGGAGCTGAAGAACACCGTCAACACGATGGTCGACCAGTTGCGGTCGTTCGCCGGCGAGGTGACCCGCGTGGCCCGCGAAGTGGGCACCGAAGGCAAGCTCGGCGGCCAGGCCCAGGTCGAAGGGGTCGCCGGGACGTGGAAGGACCTGACCGACTCCGTGAACAGCATGGCCGGCAACCTCACGGCCCAGGTCCGCGGCATCGCGAAGGTCGTGACCGCCGTGGCCAACGGCGACCTCCAGCGGAAGCTCACCGTCGCGGCGAAGGGCGAGATCGCCGAACTCGCCGAGACGATCAACGAGATGATCGACACCCTCGCGACGTTCGCCGACCAGGTCACCACGGTGGCCCGCGAGGTCGGCGTCGAGGGGCAGCTCGGCGGCCAGGCCAAGGTGCCCGGGGCGGCCGGCATCTGGAAGGCGCTCACGGAGAACGTGAACCAGCTCGCCGCGAACCTGACGACGCAGGTGCGGGCCATCGCCGAGGTCGCCACCGCGGTGACCAAGGGCGACCTGACCCGGTCCATCACGGTCGAGGCGCAGGGCGAGGTCGCGGCCCTGTCGAACACGATCAACGAGATGATCCGCAACCTCCGCGACACGACCCAGAAGAACACCGAGCAGGACTGGCTCAAGACGAACCTCGCGAAGTTCAGCCGCATGCTCCAGGGCCAGCGGGACCTCACGAACGTGGGCCGCATGGTGCTCTCGGAGCTGTGCCCGGTGGTCACCGCCCAGCACGCCGAGTTCTACGTGTTCGACGGCACCCGGGACGCCGGGCAGCTCACCCTGCTGGCGAGCTACGCGGCGGAGGGGCAGGGCGGGCTGGGCAAGCGGATCGGGCTGGGCGAGGGGATCGTCGGCCAGTGCGCGCTGGAGAAGCGGCCGATCCTGCTCGACAACCTGCCGCACGGGTACATCCGCATCTCGTCGGCGCTCGGCTCGGCGCACCCCCGCAGCGTGCTGGTGCTCCCGCTCATCTTCGAGGGCCAGGTCCGCGGGGTGCTCGAGCTCGCCTCGCTCGGCGGGTTCAACAGCTCGCACCAGGCGTTCCTCGAGCAGCTCACCGAGTCCATCGGCATCGTGCTCAACACGATCGAGGCGAACATGCGGACCGAGGGGCTGCTCAAGCAGTCCCAGTCGCTCGCGCACCAGCTCCAGACCCGGCAGCAGGAGCTCCAGAACACCAACGAGGAGCTGCAGGAGAAGGCCCGGCTGCTCGCCCACCAGAACCAGGAGGTCGAGCGGAAGAACCAGGAGGTCGAGCAGGCCCGGCAGGAGCTGGAGAACAAGGCCAAGCAGCTCGCGCTCACGAGCAAGTACAAGTCCGAGTTCCTCGCGAACATGAGCCACGAGCTGCGGACCCCGCTCAACAGCCTGCTCATCCTGTCGGACCAGCTCTCGAAGAACCACGACGGGAACCTGACCGGCAAGCAGCAGGAGTTCGCCAAGACGATCCACTCGTCGGGCAACGACCTGCTCATGCTCATCAACGACATCCTGGACCTGTCGAAGATCGAGTCGGGCACCGTGGCCGTCGACGCCGGCGACCTGCGGCTCGACGACCTCCAGGGGTACGTCGAGCGCACGTTCCGGCACGTCGCGGAGAACAAGAACCTCGCGTTCATCACCCGGTTCGACCCGCGGCTCCCGCGGTCCATCTACACGGACGCGAAGCGGCTCCAGCAGATCATCAAGAACCTGCTCTCGAACGCGTTCAAGTTCACGCACCACGGGCACGTGACGCTGTCGGTCGAGCCGGTCGCGGGCGGGTGGGCCCGGGAGAACGAGGAGCTGAACCGGGCGGCCGAGGTGCTGTGCTTCGCGGTGTCGGACACGGGCATCGGGATCCCGGCCGACAAGCAGCAGATCATCTTCGAGGCGTTCCAGCAGGCCGACGGCTCGACCAGCCGCAAGTACGGCGGGACCGGCCTGGGCCTGGCCATCAGCCGCGAGCTGTCGCGGCTCCTGTCCGGCGAGATCCGGCTCGTGTCCGCGCCGGGCGGCGGGAGCACGTTCAACCTGTACCTGCCGACGGCGTACGCCCCGACCCGGCTGAACCGCAAGGGGGTCGCGGCGGCCGAGGCCCCGGCGGCGCTCCCGGCCCGGCCGGCCCCGGAGCCCGAGCCCGAGGACGCGGGCCAGGCGGTCAACGAGTTCGGGGACGACCGGAACGAGATCCACGCCGGGGACCGGGTGCTGCTGATCGTCGAGAACGACCCCGGGTTCGCCCGGTTCCTGCTCGACGCGGCCCGGGAGAAGGGGCTCAAGGGGCTCGTCACGTCCCGCGGGGCCGCGGGGCTGGCCCTGGCCCGCGAGTACGACCCGGACGCGGTCACCCTCGACATCCACCTGCCGGACATCGACGGGTGGCGGGTGCTCGACCGGCTCAAGAAGGACGCGGTGACCCGGCACGTCCCGGTGTGCGTCGTCAGCACCGACGACGCGCGGGACCGGGCCCTGGCGTCCGGGTGCCTGGCGTTCCTGGCCAAGCCGATCCCGAGCCGCGAGGTCCTCGACCGGCTCCTCGACCACCTGACGGACTACCTTGCCCGCCCGGCCCGGCGGCTCCTGGTGGTCGAGCCGGACCCCGCGAAGCGGGAGCAGCTGCGGGCCCGGCTCACCGACCCCGAGGTGCTCGTCACCGCGGTGCCCGACGCGGCCGCGGCCCGCCGGGCGCTGGCCGAGCAGCCGACCGACTGCGTGGTCGCCGGCCCCGGGGCCGCCGGGCTCAGCGAGGCGTTCGCGCCGGGCGGGGCGTTCGGGGCCGACGCCCCGGCGCACCTCAGCACCCGGCTCCCGGTGCTCGTGTTCACCGACGGCCAGCCGGGCGACGAGGGCGCGGCGGACCCGTGGCGGCGGGCGGCCGAGGCGTGCACCGTGCGCCGGGTCCACTCGCCCGACGTGCTCATCGACCTGGCCACGTTCTACCTGCACCGGCCGTTCGCCAAGCTCCCCGAGGCCCAGCGGCTGCGGCTGGCCGAGCTGGACCGGACCGACAAGGTCCTGGCCGGCCGCAAGGTGCTGATCGTGGACGACGACATGCGGAACATCTTCGCGCTGTCGACGGTCCTGGAGGAGCACGACATGGTGATCGCCTCGGCCGACAACGGCCGCGACGCGATCACCATGCTCCAGGAGGACCCGGGGGTCGAGATCGTGCTCATGGACATCATGATGCCCGAGATGGACGGGATGGAGACCATGCGGGAGATCCGGAAGGTCCCGCGGCTCAAGAACCTGCCGATCGTCGCGGTGACCGCCAAGGCCATGAAGGGGGACCGGGAGAAGTGCATCGAGGCCGGCGCGTGGGACTACCTGTCCAAGCCCGTGGACCCGGAGCAGCTCCTCGCGGTGCTCCGGGCGTGGCTCCACCGGTGAGCCCCGCCCGCCCCGCCCCGCCCCCCACCGACCCGCGGCCGACGCCAATGACGAACGACGAGCCCACGAACATCCTGGTCGTCGACGACCTGCCCGAGAAGCTCCTCGTGTACCGCACGGTGCTCGAGGGGCTGGGCCAGAACATCGTCACCGCCGGGTCCGGCGAGGAGGCGCTCAAGGCGGTCCTGAAGCAGGACTTCGCCGTGATCCTGCTCGACGTCCAGATGCCGGGGATCGACGGGTTCGAGACCGCGTCGCTGATCCGCAAGCGGAAGCGGTCGGCGCACACCCCGATCATCTTCCTGACCGCGTTCGCCGACGAGGTCCGGGCCGCCGAGGGGTACGCCCAGGGGGCCGTCGACTACATCACCACCCCGATCGTCCCGGGCATCCTCCAGGCCAAGGTGCGGGTGTTCGCCGACCTGTACCGGATGGCCCAGCAGGTGAAGCGGCAGGCCGAGGAGCGGGTCGCGCTGGCCGAGGAGCGGATGAAGCGGGCGGCCGCGGAGGAGGCCAACCACCGGCTCGCGTTCCTGGCCGACGCGAGCAAGGCGCTGTCCCGGTCGCTCGACCCGGACGCGACGGCCCAGGCGCTCGCCCGCGTCGTCGTCCCCACCCTGGCCGACCTGGCCGGCCTGACCGTCGCCGGCGAGCCGGGACAGCCCTGGCGGACCGAACTGGCCTGGGTGTGCCCGCCCGAGACCGAGCTCAGGACCCGCTGGCTCACGGCGACCGAGGGCCCCTTCGACGCGCTCCGGGACGCCGTCGATCGCGCCCTCTCGGTGGGCCGCCCCGACCACCTCGACGGGCTGTCGATCGACTTCCCCGCGCTGCCGGGCCGCCCCCCGGAGGGGACGAAGATCCGGTCGGCCCTCGTGCTCCCGCTCGTCGCCCGAGGCCGCGCCCTCGGCGTGCTGACGCTGGCGTTCCTCGACCCGGCCCGGCGGGTCGGGCCGGCCGACAGGGCCACCGCGCAGGACCTCGCCTCCCGGGCCGCCGTCGCCCTGGACAACGCCCGGCTGTACCAGGAGGTGCAACTGGCCGACCGGCAGAAGAACGAGTTCCTCTCGATGCTCGCCCACGAGCTGCGGAACCCGCTGGCCCCGATCCGCAACGCCACCGTGGTCCTCGGCCGGCAGCCCCACGACGCCGACCGCGTGAGGTGGGCGCACGGGGTCATCGACCGGCAGCTCACGCACCTGATCCGCCTGGTGGACGACCTCCTCGACGTGTCCCGGATCACCCTCGGGAAGATCCGCCTCGCGGTCGAGCCGGTGGACCTCGACGCGGCCGTCGCCACCGCGGTCGAGGCCGCCCGCCCGCTCCTCGACCAGTTCGCGCACACGCTGGAGGTGAGGCCCCCCGCGGCCCCGGTCCGGGTCCACGGCGACCGGGCCCGGCTCACCCAGGTGTTCACCAACCTGCTCAACAACGCCGCCAAGTACACCGAGCGCGGCGGCCGCATCTGGCTGACCGTCGGGCTGGAGGGCCGGGACGCCGTCGTCCGCGTCCGCGACACGGGCGTCGGCATCTCGGCCGAGCTGCTCCCGACGGTGTTCGACCTGTTCACCCAGGCGAGCCGGTCCCTCGACCGGTCCCAGGGCGGGCTCGGGGTCGGGCTCACGCTGGTCCGCCGGCTCGTGGAGATGCACGGCGGCACGGTGCTGGCGCACAGCGAGGGGCTCGGCCGCGGGAGCGAGTTCGCCGTCCGCATCCCCGCGCTCGTCGGCGGCGACACGCCCCCCGGCCCGCGGGACGCCGCCCCGGGCGACGCGGCCGCGGGGGACGAGCGCCTGCGGGTGGTCGTCGTGGACGACAACGTGGACGGGGCCGACACGCTGGCCGACCTGCTCAAGCTCCTGGGCCACCAGGTCCGCACCGCCTACGACGGCCCCACCGGGATCGCGGCCGTCGGGGCGTTCGACCCGGACCTGGTGCTCCTCGACATCGGCCTGCCGGGGATGGACGGGTACGAGATCGCCCGCCGGCTCCGGGGCGCCGCGAACGGGTCGGGGCGGCCGGTCCTGATCGCGGTGAGCGGGTA
The DNA here is from genome assembly GCF_051859125.1 of Gemmata sp. Lineage (NCBI taxonomy): Bacteria > Pseudomonadati > Planctomycetota > Planctomycetia > Gemmatales > Gemmataceae > Gemmata > Gemmata sp. The sequence goes on along the minus strand of NZ_JBHYGG010000022.1, from coordinate 17,548 downwards.
CGGCCAGGAGGCGGACCGCGGGCAGTCCCGGGCCGCGGGGTTCGCGCACCACTGCGTGAAGCCGGTCGAGTTCGAGGCGCTCCGCACGCTCCTCGCCACCATCCGCGGGGACCGCCCCGGCCCGGCCGCGCGCCCCCACGGCGACCGCGCCGCCGGGGAACACGGTCCGGCCCCGGCGGACCCGCCCTTGGCGACCGCGGCGCGGCCGATACCGTGACAGGGTGCCCGGTTCCCCGTCCGTGACCCGCCAGTCGGGTCGGGCGGGCCGGGCGACTTCTTTCGCGGAGTGGTGATGGGGTTCCAGTGCGGGATCGTCGGGCTGCCGAACGTGGGCAAGTCCACGCTGTTCAACGCGCTCCTTTCGACGATGCAGGCCCAGGCGGCGAACTACCCGTTCTGCACGATCGAGCCGAACGTCGGCCGGGTCGAGGTGCCGGACGAGCGGCTCGCGCGGCTCGCGGCCATCGCCGGGTCGGCCAAGCTCATCCCGACGCAGCTCGAGTTCATCGACATCGCCGGGCTGGTCCGCGGCGCGAGCAAGGGCGAGGGGAAGGGCAACCAGTTCCTGTCGCACATCCGCGAGGTGGACGCCATCCTATACGTCCTGCGGTGCTTCGAGGACACCGACATCGTCCACGTCGAGGGCCGCGTGGACCCGCTCCGGGACTCCGACACCGTCGAGACGGAACTGGTGCTGGCCGACCTGGAGAGCCTGGAGAAGCGGCTCCCGGCGCTGCAGAAGAAGGCCAAGGGCGGCGACAAGGACGCGGCCGAGCAGGTGGGGCTGATGGAGCGGGTGCTGGTGGCCCTCAACGCGAACCAGCCGGCCCGGTCCGTGGCGCCCAAGACCCCGGCCGAGCGGAAGCTCCTCGACCAGATGCAACTGCTGACGACCAAGCCGGTGATGTACGTGTGCAACGTGGACGAGGCCAGCGCCGCGACCGGCAACGCCCTGTCGGACCAGGTGCGGACCCTGGCCGCGGCCCGCGGCGCGCCGGTGGTGGTCGTGTCGGCCCGGATCGAGGCGGAGATCTCGATGCTGCCGACGGCCGAGGAGAAGAAGGAGTTCCTGGGGTCGCTCGGGCTGGAGGAGACGGGCCTGACGCGGGTCATCAAGGCCGGGTACCAGGTGCTGAACCTGGTGACGTACTTCACGGTCGGGCCGAAGGAGACCCGGGCGTGGACCATCACGGCCGGGATGCTGGCCCCGCAGGCCGCGGGGGTGATCCACACCGACTTTGAGAAGGGGTTCATCCGGGCCGAGACGATCGCGTACGCGGACTACGTGGAGCTGGGCGGCGAGGCCGGCGCGAAGAAGGCCGGCAAGTTCCGCCTGGAGGGGAAGGAGTACGCCGTGCAGGACGGCGACGTGCTCCACTTCCGGTTCGCGTGACCGGCGAGCGGCGGTAGGCCCGCGGCGACCCCGCGTGCCTACCGCCGCTCGCGGAGCACCTTCAGCACGACCAGCGTGCTCGGGGTGTCCTTGGTGGTCTTGAACTCCGTGGGCCGCTCGAACGTCATCTCCTCGAGCTCGACCCCTCCGCCCTTCGCGCCGTCGGCGGGTTTCTTCGGCCACCGTGTCTTCGAGGGCACCGAGCAGATCGTCAGCAGGTCCCCTTCGAGCTTGTAGATGCCCAGGTCGGTCACGCCCTCGCGGTCCGGATCGACCATGTCGATCTCGGCGGGCACCTTCGTGTTGTCGAGCTTGTACGGGGCGGTGGAGTACTTACGGCGGGTGAAGTTGTAGATGCCGATCTTGTCGGGGCGGATCGCCACCATGCGTTCGTTGTCGAGCAGCCCCTCCAGGAGCTTCTTGGGCAACTTCTCGCCCGCGACTTCGATTTCGGCGACAACGTACGTGCCCTCGATCTCGTTCCCGCGCTTGCAGCCGCACACCGCCGCGATCGCCGCCGCGAGGCACCCCACGACCACGTACCGACTCATGAGCACCTCTCCCGTAGCGCTGCTGTCAGCAACAGTGACGGACGATTCCGCGACCGTGTAGTTTAGCGGACGGTGTGCGGGTGGCGACGTTCGTGCGGCCCGATCACGGGGTTCTCATTTCTCCTCGCGGGGCAGTTCCAGGCTCCGCCACAGGTACCACGTCGCGACGCTGCGGTACGGCCGCCAGTGCTCGGTCAGCGCCGCGGCCTCGGCCGGCTTCGGGAGGTCCTTCAGGTTGAACGCGCGCTTCAGACCCACCTTCAGGCCGTAGTCCCCCACCGCGAGAACGTCGGGACGCCCGAGCCCGAAGATTAAAAACATGTCCGCCGACCACGGGCCGATGCCCTTGATCTGCGTGAGTTGTTCGTGGATCGTCGCCTCGTCGCGCTCCTCGATCCCCGGCAGGAATGTCGGGTTCGCCCTCACGTGGTCGACGACCGCGCGGAGCGTCCGGAGCTTCGCGCCGGAGATCCCGCACGCCCGGATCTGCTCGTCGGTGAGCTGCGCGACCTTCACCAGCGGCACCGGCGGCCCGCCGACGAGTGCCGCGAGCCGGCCGTAGATCGACGCCGCGGCCTTGGCCGAGATCTGTTGGCCGATCACCGCTCGCACCAGGAGCGTGAACGGGTCGGCCGGGTTCGGCGCGAGCGTACACGGCCCGACCGCCTTGATGATGACCTTCATCACCGGGCACCGCCGCGACAGGTGCCGCCGGACCTTCTGGTAGTATGGTATGGACATGCGGATAGTATATCGCACGCCCGCGGCCGGGCCACGGCGGCTGCGGTGTTGGGCCGCGGGGACAAGTCTCGTGGCCCGCCCCCGCGTCACTTCAGCCAGCGGTCGAACCAGGCGAGCACTTCCTTCCGCATCTCGGGCGTGTACGTGTGGCCGACGTCGGCGTAGCGGACGCTGCGGAACCGGTCCGGCTCGCCCGCGGCCTTGTACACGCCGCCCACCTTCCCCTCGATCACCTGGATCCCGTCGGCCGGGCTGCCCGCGTCGAGTTCGCCCGTCAGGAACAGCACCGGCCGCGGCGCGATCAGCGCGATCACGCCCTCCGAGTCGAAGCTCTTGAGCAGCCCGGTCACGAAGTAGTACGTCCCGTGCTGCCGCAGTTGCCCGTGGTGCAGCAAGTTCTCGTACCGCGTCAGGCACGCCACGCCGGCGGCGCACGCGACCCGGTCGTCGACGGCCGCGAGCCACCAACTGCGGGTGCTGCCCATGCTGATGCCGGTCGCGCCGATCTTCTTCGCGTCCACCTCGGGCCGGGTGCAGAGGTAGTCGAGCGCGACCTGATCGTCGCGGACGAACATGCCCCAGAGGGTGCGGCCGAACCACAGGTGGTACTTGTGGAGGCTGTCCTGCTGCTCGCGGGTCAGCTCGCGCGGCCCGGCCGGCCCCTGCCCGGCGCGGTCGCCGTACCACGCCGCGTCGGGCGCGAACACGACCCACCCGCGCTTCGCGAACGTGACGCCGAGCGGCTCCTCGCCGCCGTTCGTGTTCGGCTGGAGCAGTTGCGTGTGGTCGTAGCTCGACGAGTGCAGCCACAGGACCGCCGGGGCCGGGCCCTTCAGCCCGTCCGGGATGATCATCAGCGAAGACATGACGCCGTCGACTCCGTTGTCGATCCGGAGCCGCTCGACCCGGAAGCCCTGACGGATCTCGGCCGAGACGAGGTGGGCCTTCGGCTTCTCGGGCCGGGGCGGCAGGTCGCCGAGCGCCGCGACGACCTTGGCCCGCACGTCGGGCCGGCGCTTCTCCCACTCGTCCTTCGAGGCGGGCACCGCGAACTCGGGCACCCGCATCTTCTTGAACGCCTCGGGAACGAGCTTGTCCGCGGCGGCCTCGGCGTCCCGGTACGCCTTCACCGCCTCGGGGCCGCTCGCGGGTGCCCTCAGCACCGTGGGGTTCTTCAGCCCCAGTTGCCGCCGCACGCAGTCGGTGACGGCGTCGGCCAGCCGCTCCGACCCGGCCGGGGTGTAGTGCGTGCCGTCCTTGCCGATCAACGCGCCGGCCCCGCCGTCGCGGACGATGCGGTTCAGGTCGTCCACGGGGACGCCGAGTTCGAGCATCACCTTCACGGCCCGCTCGTTGTACGCGGTCACGTCCTTGTCGAACCTGTCGAAGTCGCCCTTCCGCTGCGCGTGGCGGTCGTCGAGGATCGGCGTCGTGGTCGCGAACACGATGTGCGGGGTCGCCTCCTTGAGCCGCGCGACGATGGCCCGCAGGTTCTTCTCGTAGTCGTCGATCGGCACCTGGTGGGCGTTCGCCTTCTTGCCGAACTTCAGGTCGTGCAGGCCGCAGTTGAAGTGGACCACGGTCGGCTTGACGCCTTCGATCCACGCGTCGAGGTTCTTGAGCGTGGTGGCCGTGTCGCCGCCGTTCTCCTTGTGGTGAACGACCTCGGCGGTTCCGTCGAGCTTCTTCGCCACGAGCGGCGCGTACCCGAGGCGGATCGAGTCGCCCAGCAGCAGGACGCGCGGCACCTCGGGCGGGGCCTTCGGGGGCTGAGCGAGAGCGACGGACGGCAGGAGAAGCAGCAGGGGGAGGGCCAGGCGCACGACACACCTCGGGGGCGTTGCCCCAAAAATTCGAAGCACGAAGCACGAAGCACGAAGCACGAAGCACGAAGCACGAAATCTGAAACACTGGCCAGAGGCTCTGGTCCGCGGCATTCTTTCGGATTTCGTGCTTCGAATTTCGGGGCAAGCCCCGGGATCAATACAGCCCGACATCCAGGGCGTTGGCGAGGGTCCGGCCGACCCACCACGCGGCGCTCCGCCACTTCGCGTGGACCTTCACGACGGCCAACTGGCCCGGGTCGATCGCGGCGTCGGGGTCGGTCAGTTCGACGTCCACGAGGTACACCTGGGCCAGCGGCTGGAGGACGTTCGGGTCGCCGCCGGGCTTCACGGCCAGCGGGCCGCCGCCGCGCTGGGTCAACTGGACCGGCACCGTCGCCGCGTTCTGCGCCGGGAGCCGGCGGACCGTGCCGCGGAACTCGCGGTCGGTCCGGCCCTTGACGAACACCGCCGCGCCCAGCTCGCCCCGCTCGGCGAGGTCGTCGCTGAGCAGCCGGAAGTCGGGCGGGGACACGGCGACGCGGACGATGAGCTTCGTGGGGTCGCCGACCGAGAACACGGGCGGCGCGTCGGCGAACCCGCGGTCGAACAGCTTGCCCCGCTCGTCCGGGGCCGGGCACGCGACCAGCACCCCGTCCCGCGGGGCCCGGAGCTTGCTGCTCGCCTCCCACCGGGCGGTGAGCCGGTCGAGGGTGAACTGCGCCGTGCTGGCCCGGAGCAGCGCCTGCTCGGCCTCGATCTTGTGCCGCTTGATGGCGCTCTCGTTCCCCTCGGACCGGGCGGTCGAGACCGCGGCCTCGTGGAGCTTCGACGACTGCCGCTGCCCGTCGCGGTACTTGGTCATCCGGTCGAGTTCGAGGTCCAGTTCGTCGCTCTGGAACACGCCCAGGGCCTGGCCCTTGCTGACCCGCGCCCCGGGGCGGACGCCCGGGGCCAGCTCGACGAGCCGGGCCGGCTCCTCGAGGGCGACGGCCTCGGACGCGCTCGGGTCGATCACGACCAGGCCCGTGTCGCGGACCCGGCTGACGGGCAGGGGCACGAGGAAGAACGCCGCGGCGAGGGCGGTGGCGACCGCAGCGGTGGTGTAGACGCGCGTGGCTTTCATGTCGGGCAGACGCCCCCGTTGGTGGATGCTCTTCCCGATCTTGTACACGGGAATCACGAACATGGACGCCAGCGACGCCAGGGCCAGCATCTGGCTGAGGATCTTGAGCCGCGGCCCGAGGAAGTCGGCCAGGAACCAGAGGATCCCGAACATCACGACCCACCGGTACACCCAGCTCCCGACCGCGTAGAGCACGAACAGCCACTTCCGCCACGGGGCCATGTACGCCTCGGGCGGCACCTCCACCCCCAGCGCCCGCGCCAGGAAGATGTTGTTGAGGAACTTGGTGGACTTCTCGCGGAGGTTCGGCACCTCGATCCAGTCGGCGAGCATGTAGTACCCGTCGAACTTCATCAGCGGGTTCGCGTTGAACATCACGGTCGAGACCGAGCACAGCACCATCACGCACAGGGCGATGTTGTTCACCACCGGGTACTGCGGGGTGTACCACCACACGAACGTGGCCGCGGCCGCGATCATCAGCTCCACGTAGATGCCCGCGAAGCTGATGATGATCCGCTTCCACTTGTCGGCGAGGGTCCAGGCGTCGGTCACGTTGCAGTACAGGGCCGGGCTCAGGCACATGAGCAGGATGCCCATCTCGTGGCTCTCGCCCCCGAACCCCTTGCACGAGAGCCCGTGCCCGAACTCGTGGATGATCTTCACCACCCCGAGCGAGATCCACATGTACAGCACCGAGTTCAGCGAGAAGAACTCCTGGTACGCCGGGAGCTTCGCGTTGAACGTGTCGAAGTGGAGCGTGACGTGGACCACGGCCGCCAGGATGAACAGCAGGCTCGCGACCATGAACCACGTCGTGAACACCCACGCCACGTACCCGAACATCCACGTCAGGATCCGGTCCGGGTCGAACACCGGGATCTTCAGGTACAGGATGTTCACCGCCGCGGTGAACCGCTTGAACCGCCGCTGCTTGGCCCGCCGCTCGAACAGGTGCTTCCCGGCCCCCTGCTGCTCGTGCTGGACCAGGCCGGCGGTCACCAGTTGGCGGGCGAACACCTCCAGGTCCTGGTACTCGAGCCGCTGGGGCGGGAACTCGGCCTCGAACCGGTCGCGGACCTGCTCCAGCGTGTGCTCGCCGTCGAACAGGCCGAACACGAAGTGCTCCTGCCGGTTGAACCGGTAGTACCGCAGGCACACCGGGTCCTTGACCACGTGGTACGTCTTCCCCTCGTACTTCTGCTCGAACGTCTGGAGGTCGGGCCGGACCTTCAGCCGCACCGACTTGCGGCGCTCGGCCGGGTCGTTCAGGTTCTCGGTCGCTTCCATGAGTGGGGAGTGGTCAGTGGGGAGTGGATGGTTGAAGAGCAAGGACCAGCGGGGGCGGGGGTCGGTCCGTACCGGTTCCCCGGTTCCGGGCCGACCCCGCCCACTTCCCACTGACCGCTACTTCTGGCCCGGGTTCACGATCACCGTGGCGGCGCTGCGGTCGAGCAGCCCGACGTCCGTGTTGCTCATCTCGACCCGCACGGTCACGAACCGCGGGTCGGTCGAGTCGATGTTGGTGACCCGGCCCTCGAGCTTCTTCGCCGGGCCGGCCGGGGGCGTCCACACGTGGACCGTGCCCGCGGCGGTGCCCACGACCAGGAACGGCGCGTCCTTGTGCGGGCTGAACGCCGCGCACGTGACCCCGACCCGCCCGGGGGTGATGAACCGCGCCACCTCGGACCCGCGGCCGCCGGCCCGCGGCGCGTGCCACACCTGCAGCCCGCCCTTCAGGTCGCCCTCGCCCCCGGCCGTCACGATCGAGTACGGCGACTTCTCGACCGGGCTGTTAGGGGTCACGTACTCCGGGCCGAACACCGCTAGGGTCGCGAACGCGACGCTCGGGCCGACGTTCGTGAGCTGCCCGGTCGTCTGCCCGTCGGCCAGGTTCACCAGGTCGATGCGGCTCTTGTCCTGGTCGAACAGGACGCGGCCCCCGTCCGGGCTCACGCCGAGGACGTCGACCGCGCCGGACCGGTGGTCGATGGTCCGGGCGACGTGCGCCCGCTCGGCCCCGACCCGCCACACCTTCAGCGTGCGGTCCTTCGAGGCGGTCACGAGCTGCGCCTGCGGGGTGAACGCGAGCGAGGTGATGCCGTCGCGGTGCGAGTCGGCCAGGGCGTACAGCTTCTTGCCGGCGTCGAGGTCCCAGATGAACACCTCGCGGCCCGCGGCCGTCGCGGCGTACTTCCCGTCCGGGCACACGGCCACGAACGTGACGCTCGACCCGTGCGCGTCGGCCGGCTCGCGGGTCGGCGCGGTCGGCAGCTTGGCCGGGTTCGCGAGGTCCCAGATGCGGACCTTTCCGTCGTCGCCGCCGGTGACCGCGAGAACCGACTTCAGGCCGGGCGGCGTGCAGGCGACGCACCGCACCGGGACCGGGTGCGGCAGGTTGGTCGGTGCCGGGGCGCGGCCGGCCTCGTCCTTCAGGTTCGGGTCCCACACGAGCGCCGAGCCGTCGAGCCCGGCCGACACGACCAGCGGGTGGGTTGCTGTGCCGGTCACGGCGATGCCGGCGACCTCCTGGCGGTGCCAGGCGTGCGACTTGACCGGCGCGCTGGGCAGCGCCGGCTCGACCGTCACCGGCATGTTCCGCTTCACCCGGCCGTAGTACTGCACGTCCAGGTTGCCCTCGAGGCGGACCTTCTCCGTGGATTGGATTTCGTAGATCTTCTCCCCGGCCCGGACGTACTCCCCCGGCCGCTTGGCGATGTTGCGGACGATCCCGTCGACCCGGCTCCGCACCCGGTGCCGGTGCATCATCACCACGGCCTCGTCGTGCTCCTGGTTCGCCTTGGCGATCGTGGACGACGACTGGGCGAGGTTCTCCAGGAATCGGGTGAGCGTGATCTGATCGTCGAGTTGCTCCTTGGGCGAAATGGCCGAGGGATTCTTCTGCCACAACTCCATCTTCTTCTCGGTGAACTTCACCCCGTCCTGGGCCGCCTTGATCCCCTGCATGGCCGCCTCCTTGATGAGGGCGGCCGACGACAGCTTGGTGCCCACGAGCGAGTCGTCCAGGACGCACAGGATCTGGTCGTCGCCGACCACGTCGCCCTCGCGGAGCTTGTAGTACGGCACCCACTTCTCGGGGTTGTCCTTGAGGGCGATCTTGTCGCGGGGGTTGAACTCGATCCGCGGGTGCGGGGCCTTGGGGTCGAACTTCGCCGGGTCGTGGGTGATGACGGTGCCGTCGTGCAGCTTGTACTCCCAGACGCCGTCGGCCCGCTTCTTCATCGGCGTGGCGATCAGCTCGATCTTGCCGTCGACCTCGGCCGACACGGTCTGCCGGTCCTCGAACTGCACGGTGCAGTTGGCGATGACGATGGGGTCGGTGCCGGGCGCAGCGGGCGAGTAGGCCGCGGCCGCGCCGGCGGGCTTGAACAGCGGGCTGCCGACGTCCGCCTTCGGGTCGTCGAGTTGCAGCGCCGACGAGGTGCGCGGCTGGGTTGAACCCTCGGTACTGCTCGGGTTCGGGGGGCTCGGGTCCTTCTTGCAGCCGACGATCGCGGCCGCGAGCACAACGGGAACGGCGAGCATCAGTGCGGAACGGGAACTGGGCACGGGTCGGTCCTCCGGTTGGGACGTGCGGGGTTGTAGTTCGGGTGCCGACGCGGTGCGAGGCGGGTCGCCCGACGGGCGGCGGGTTTGCCAGGAGAGTGTTGGGAGTGTTGGGTGTTGAGAGTGTTGGTGGTCCTGGTTCGGCCCGATAGTCGACCCGGCAAACCAGAGCGCACCTGTCCAAGAAACACACTCAACACCCAACACTCCCAACACTCTTAAAAGAAGAACACCACCTTCTCGTAGAACCACTCCCAGACGCCGTGGAACATGGAGTAGCCCAGGGCGTGGTCGCCGCAGCGGACGCGGGTGCGGACCTCGAGGCCGGTGGTGAACTGCCTCGGGTCGATCTTCCGGTCGGCCGGGAAGTCGTCGAGGTTGAGCTTCACGTAGGCGGTGACGACGGGCTCGGCCTCGTCGTTGTCGGTCTTGTTCGGAACGGCCTGGGCCGACACGTCGCTGCGGTACAGCCGGCCCAGGTAGCTCTGGTCGGGGAGGCTGGCCAGCAGCACGTCCACGTCCAGGTACTGCCTGCCGGTGCCGGGCTCGACCTTGCTGTACTCGGGGTCGGCGAACGCCCGCAGGATCTGGCCGATGTTCCGCTGCGGGATCTTCAGCTCGATCTGCCACGGCCCCTGGAGGTTGCCCAGGCGGAGCAGCTCCTGCTCGGGCTTCACGGTCTTGCCCAGCAGCCCCTCGCGGCGGTCATCGCTCAGCACGGTCCAGTGCGACGTGCCGACGGGCCGTCCGCGGGTCGGGTCGAACTCCGGGGCGAACGCCCGGAACCACCCGGGCCGGTACGCCGGGCGGCCGCCGTTGTACTGGCGGTCCAGCGACTCCATCACCGCCTTGGCCGAGTCCCGGTCGCTCTCCGCGCTCACCAGTTCCTTGCGGAGCGCGACCTTCTCGGACGCGTTCAACGTCGCGTCCTGGAGCTGCGGGGTGAGCACCTCGATGAGCCGCACGGAGAGCTCGTACTTGTCCTTCGCCTCGCCGTACTTGGACCCGAGCTCCGGGTCGTAGAGAGACACCAGCTCGAACCGGGGCGAGACCGTGTGGCCCGGCTGGGCGCGGATCTCGCGCACCACGCCGGTCCGGGGCGGGAACACCTGCGCGATCTCGACCGGCAGCAGTTGCCCCTTGGCCTCCATGCGGAGCGGGTAGGGGACGAGGACCATCGCCACGGTGACGACGAGGAGCAGCACGGCGACCGAGAGGCCGATGAACCGGGCCTTCCCGCCGACCCCCTCCTGGAGCTTGGCCAGCGGCCACCACAGGAACTTGAGCGGGACCCGGTGCATCTGGGCCGCGTTGTACAGCGCCGGGGCCGAGTGCCGGGCGATCACGTCGAGCCGCTGGACGATCGGCTCCGTGTTCTCCGGCGGGTTGAAGCTCTCCAGGAGCACGACGGACCGGGCCGGCCGGGTCGCGTCCTTCTCCCGCTCGTCGCGGATCGGCTGGACGACCAGGAGCTTGGGCTGGCTCTCGTGGAGGTACTCGTCGAGCGACTCGGCGACGGCCGGCGGGAGCCCGGCGTCCTTCGAGCCCTTGAACACGAGCGGCTCGCCCCACTGGAGGACTGCCTCCATGAGGTGCCGCATCCGGCGGACGTGGGTGCTGGCCTTCTCGACCACGTCGGCCCCGGACACGGCCTCGACCGTCACCTTGGAGCGGGCGTGGCGGACGCCGACGCACAGCCGGTCGCACTCGATGAGCTTCCGGCCCTCGTTGGCGACGTGGTACGCGACCTCGGTCGGGTTCAGCGTGCTGTGGACGAGCCGGGCGAACGCCTCGATCTGCACGAACGTCCGCTCGGTGCCGGACCCGGACCGGGCGGTGATGAACTGGTGGTACTGGCTCGCGTACCCGGCCATCTGGAAGGCGTAGTTCAGGAACGCCGGGTACATCCGCGGGTCGTGGCTGGGGTTCTGGAACACCTCCAGCACGCCGAGCGACTGCTTGTCGGCGGTGACGATCGGGGCGAACAGCGCGAAGTGGTCGGTGAGGTTCGCGGGGGGCACGGCCCCGGGCTCGCCCGGGCCCGGGGCGAGGCGGCCGTTGGGCTCCAGGATCACCGGCCGCGGGGGCGCGGCCTGGAACACCTGGCGGAGCACCTCGTTGTGGCACTGGCGGCCGCCGCGCTTGGCGTCGAGCCCGACCTTGTCGAGGTTCAGTTGGCACGCGACCTGGAGGAACCCCTGCGGGGTCCGGAGCCACACGGCCCCGGCCGGGGCCTCGATGGCCGCGAGGGCGCGGTTCAGGAACTGCTCGTAGAACTCGGTCGGGGCGAGGTTCGAGCCCGCCAGCTTGGCGGCCGCCTCGAACGCCTCCTCGATCTGGCGACCGTAACGGTTCTTGTCGTCGGACGACCCAATCGGGGTGGCGCTCACGGGCGGTATCCTCGGAGAGGCGCAGAGATTGCAAGTGCAATCATACCGCCCGGTGGGGCGGTGGGACAAGTTCGCTCGCGTCGGGAAGACCGTTTCGAGCGAATCCCGGGCACTTGTTAGTTTGGGTACTTTAGCGACGGGCGGCGCGCCGGGCGCGAGCGGGACCGGCCCCGCGATCAACACGCGGCCGGTCGCGGGGCGGACCCAGTATCATCTCTTATACGGTTCCAACCCGTTGTTCGGTCACCCGGAGAAGTGAAATGGTTCGTCTCGCTCTGGCCGGCGTCGTCGCCGCGGCCCTGCTCGCGTCGCAGTTCGGCGCGGCCGGCAAGGAAGACAAGAAAAAGGCCGGCGGCCCGCTGATCGGCCACATGGTGTACTTCAAGTTGAAGGACGCGACCCCGGAGGGCCGGGCGAAGCTCGTGGCCGCGTGCGACAAGTACCTCGCGAACCACGACGGCGTCGTGCTCTACTCGGCCGGCGTGCTGGGCGAGTCGTACAAGCGCGAGGTGAACGATCGCGACTGGGACGTGGCGCTGCACCTCGTGTTCGCCGACAAGGCGGCCCACGACAAGTACCAGGACCACCCCGAGCACCTGAAGTTCATCGACGAGAACAAGGCGACCTGGGGCAAGGTCCGCGTGTTCGACTCCGAGCTCGCCGACATCAAGACGAAGAAGTAGTTTCGAGATACGCAGTTGCGGCGTTGGAATCCCAGTGCTTCCGCACCGGGCTAAGAACGCCGGCCCCTCCGGGGCGGGAGCAAGAAACAACCGGGGGGCACGTTCTCTTCACCCCCGTAGGGGGTCGACGCTTGTAGCCCGGTGCGGAAGTTCTGGGACAGGTTTCGAGTTCAAGGTTCAAGGTACCTTGAACTCGAAACGTTGAACTCGGCTACCCGATCCCCGCGCCGAAGTCGTCGCCGACCTTGGCGGCCGCCCGGGGGGCGGGGGCGTCCGCGTGGAAGTGGGTGCCCTTGGGGGCCGGGTGCGGGGCGTGCGCCCGGACGCCCTTGCCCATCTCGGAGACCACCGCGCCGTAGCTGACCGGCACGTCGTCGGTGTCGTAGTCGTAGTCGTCGTAGGTGCAGACGTACCCGGGCATCTTGGCCCGCTCCCGCTCCTCGGCGAACGCCTTGATGACGGCCCCCTGGATCTGCTCCCGGGCGGCCGAGTGGATCGGGTGCGCGATGTCGGCGTGCAGCTTGGCCCGGCCGTCGACGTCCCGCATGGCCCGGGTCTCGTCGAGCCGGCACCCGCACGCGTTGCAGAACCGGGCCCGCAGGTGGTTCTTGCACGAGCACTTGGTGCAGCGATCCGTGAGCTTCCGGCTCGGCATCGCCACGAACATTCCCTTCGTCCCCTCGATGATCTTCAGGTCCCGGACCACGAAGGCGTTGTCGAAGGTGACCGAGCAGAACGCGAGCAGCCGCTCGCTGTTCGCCTCGCAGAGCTTGATGCGGACTTCCGTGATGACCACCGCGCTTCTCCTTCATGCGGGATCGGGGGCAACACTGCGAACCACGTACACACGAGAACCCTGGTCCGGCTCGGCCCGGCGGTAGGCGGCCGCGACGCGGCCCGCCTCCGCCCGGTCGCGGCACGCGGCGAACACCGCCGACCCGCTCCCGGACATCCGCGCCCCGCACGGGGAGACCCCGGCGAGCCGCTCGCGAACTTGTTCCACCACCGGCGACAGGGCGAAGGCCGGCTCCTCGAGGCGGTTGAACAGGGCGCGGCCGACCGCCACCGGGTCGCCCGCCCGGACCGCCGCCCGCACCGCACCGCCCCCGACCGGCGAGGTCGGAACGGTGAGCCGCCGGTACACGTCGGCCGTCGCCAGCCCGACCGGCGGGCACACGACCACGAAGTCGAGGGGCTTTCCGACCGGCTCGGGCGTCACCACCTCGCCGCGCCCGACGCACCACCCGGCCGGCGGGGCCAGGAAGAAGGCCACGTCCGACCCGATGGACGCCGCAATAACCGCGAGTTCGTCCCGTGTCAGCGCCAGTTTCCAGATCCGGTTCAAGGCCACGAGCGCCAGTGCCGCGTCGCTCGACCCGCCGGCCAGCCCGGCCTGCGTCGGGATCCGCTTCGTGAGCCGGATCGCCGCGCCGAGGTCGGCCCGCCCGGCGAGGGCCCTGAGCGCCTCGGCCGCCTTCACCACGAGGTTGGAGCCGTCGGTGGGGACGCCGGGGGCGTCGCAGGAGAGCGCGATCATGCCCGACGGATCGGCCCGGACCTCCAGCGTGTCGAACAGGTCGACGGCGACCATGAGCGACTCGAGCTCGTGGAACCCGTCGGGCCGCTTGCGGAGGATTTCGAGGAATAGGTTGAGTTTGGCCGGCGCGGCCACGACAATGGCACCTGCACCGGCGTGGGACGCCGTGTAGACCGCGATCGGGTCCGGTGCGCCGGGGCGGGTCATGGTGCGAATCGGGAGCGGCTCGCCGGTGGCGGGGCGTCCCATCCTTGGGTGCGGTGTCGGAGTCATTCCCGGTGGCCGGTGAACTGAGTGGCAAGGTTAAGCGAAGATGCGGGGCCGGTCAAGCGAGCCCTGTGAAAAATCCGTGCCCGCGGCCGGTGCGAACCTCCTGAAGAGAGCAACCAGCGGCCGTTCGGGCCGGCGGCGGGGCCGGAGCCACGCCGCATCGGCCCGCTCCGGAAGCAGTTGCGGGTGACGGCCGGGTGCCGGGCCGCACGGGCGGCGGCCAAAATTTGTTGTTCGGGGTTCTGTTTTGTGCCGGCAAGGGAATCGCGTTCTAAGCTAGAAGACAGCGCCATCTTACGCAGGGTGACATCGTATGCTGCCGCAACGTCCCTCCGGCGGGTACTCCACCGGACAGGGTCCAAAATCCGGAATCCTTTCCACCGGCGGCGGGCAGTCGTTCGAGGCGGTCAAGATCAAGGTTTTGGCCAAGCTCGAAGACCGGATGGACCCGAGCACGTCGAAGCGGATGCCGGTCTCGCTCCTGCGCCAGAGCCTGCGGACCTACGCCGAACAGATCGCCGAGCAGGAGGGCCGCGCCCTCCAGAAGGCGGACCGCGAGCGGCTCGTCGACGAGGTGCTCGCCGAGCTGCTCGGGTACGGCCCGCTCGAGGAGCTGTTCAACGACCCGACGGTCCGCGAGGTGATGGTGTGCGGCCCGCACGCCGTCATCGTCCGCCGCGACCACGGCGGATGGATCCCGTGCCACGTCCGGTTCCGCGACGACGACCACCTGAACGCCGCCCTCGACCGGCTCGCGACGCACGCTGACCAGGTCGGCGGCATCACCACCAGCGTCAACACCTTCGACCTGAAGCTCCCGAACGGGTTCCGGGCGCTCGCGGTCCTGCCGCCGCCGGCCCTCGGGGTGCCGCCGACCGTGGCGTTCGTCCGCGTCGAGACCCCGCCGCCCGGCACCCCGGCCGGGTCGGGCGTCACCACGGCCCCCGCGTCCTCGACCAACCTGCCGCGGACGGCGGTTCCGGCCCCCGCGTCCTCGACGAACCTGCCCCGGCCCTCCGCGTCCGGCTCGATCGGGAACCCGCCGCGGGTGGTGCCGAGCGGATCACCGTCCGGCTCGGGCTCGACGGGCGCCAACGTCCGGCCGCCGTCCGACTCGCCCGCGACCACCCCGCCGCGCCGCGGGAGCGACGCCATCGCCACGCCGGGGCCGCGGAGTATCCCCGACACCACCGAGATGCTGACGAAGCACCGCAACCGCATCATCGAGCGGCTGATCTCGAAGCTCGCCAGCCTCGGCGTGTACGACCTCCAGCGGGTCGACATCAACGAGATGCGGAAGGTCGTGGCCGCCTACGTCAGCGAGTACGTCCTCGCCGAGAAGATCTTCCTCAGCGACTCCGATCAGAGCCGACTCATCCTCGAGATCCTCACCGCGATGCAGCGGTAGCGGCCGGTCGCGAACGATCCAGGGCGGGGCAGGTGGAAGCGCCTGTCCCGCTTTTTTGCGCCCTCACGGCCCGCCGGCCACGCGCCGCAGCGGCCCCGGGAACGGCGCCTCTCCCTCGACCCGCTCGCCCGTGACCGGGTGGTCGAACGCAAGCTTCCAGGCGTGCAGCGCGAGCCGCCCCGCCGGGTTCGTTGTCGCGCCGTACACGGAGTCCCCGGTGACCGGGCACCCGAGCCCCGCGAGGTGGACGCGGATCTGGTGCTTGCGGCCCGTCTCGATCGCCACCTCGACCAGCGAGTACCCGCCCCGCGACGCGAGCACCGTGTACCGCGACACGGCGCGCTTCCCCTCGTCGCTGGGGCGCGCGCTCGCCCGCACCCGCAGGTCGCGGCCCTCGGTCAGGTAGTTCTCGATGACCCCTTCCTCAGCGGGCGGCCGGCCCTCGACCACCGCGAGGTACGATTTCGCGACCGCGTCCCAGTTGGTCTGGAGCGCGTCGCGGGCCTCGGCGGTGCGGGCGAAGAGGAGCAGGCCGCTCGTGTCGCGGTCGAGCCGGTGGACGACGAACGGCCGGCCCTTCCGGGCCGCCGCGAGGTGCCCGCTGAGCCGCACGAACGCGGTGTCGAGCTTCTCGGTTTCGGTGGCGACGGTGAGCAGCCCCGGCGGCTTGTCGATTACGACGACCGCGTCATCCTCGTGAACGACCGCGAACCCCAGGCGGTCCGCAGCGGGTGCGGCCGCGTCGCGGGCCACGGCCACGCGGTCGCCGGGCCGCACGGGGTGGTCGTGCCGCGTGACCGGGGTGCCGTTCACGCGGACCCGGCCGGACCGCAGCACCTCCTTGACGCGGGTGCGGTTCATCGGCGCGAGCGCGACCAGGAGCCAGTCGAGGAGCCGGCCCTCGGCGGTCGGTGCGGGAAGCTCGCGGTCGGCCATGCGAATCACCTCGCACCGGATCACGTGCGTCTGTTTCTGTCTGGTGGGGCAGGCATTCTTGCCTGCCTCCAGTCGCGTCGGGAGGCAGGCAAGAATGCCTGCCCCACCAACAGCAACTGATCCACGCTTTCCGCGGTCACGCCTCGCAGACGACGCGGAACATGCCCCACACGCCGGGGTGCGGGCCGGGGAGCAGCGCCCGCAACTGCCGCTGCTGCTCGGCGTTCTCCGCGGCCGAGAGGATGCCGTAGCTCTCGAGCGGGCCGCGGACCTCGTCGTAGAACATCAGCATGTTCTCGATCACCAGTGCGTCCGACGGGAACTCGTGCCACTCCTCGCGCACGTTCCGGTAGCCGGCGGCGGCGAGCGAACGCGCCAGCGTGGCCCCGACCGCGGGCGAGATCCGCCGGGCCAGGTACAGGTCGTTGAGCGCCGTGGCCCAGACCCGCAGCGCCGCGTACTCGGGGTGCCCGGTCGCTTCGAGGTGCGCGAGGCGGGCGAGCGGGCTGCGGAAGTCCGGCTCCAGGAACCCGACCCGCGTCCCGGTGCGGAGCGCCGGCCGCAACCGGCCCAGCAGGTACTCGGCCATCGGGACGTGGTGCAGCACCGCCCGGCCGACGACGACATCGGCCCCGTCGAGCCACGCGCCGGGCTGCGAGACATCGGCCGCAACGAACTCGACCTTCTCGGCCCCGTTCCCGGCGAGGTTCTTGGCCGCCTGTTCGAGCAGGCCGGCGGACGAGTCGACGGCCCGAACGCTCCCGCCGGCCCCGAGCCGCGCCGCGATGCGCCGGGTCAGCCCGCCCGGCCCGCAGCCGAGTTCGACGACGCGGTCGGTCGGTCGCAGCGCGAGCGCGTCGAGCAACTGTTCGGACGGCACCTCGAAGTGCCGGTCCTGCAGTTCGAGTCGCCGGGCCGCGCTCGCGGACTGGCCGAGGATGTAGCCCGCGGGCTCGCTCATCGTGTGCCTCCGGGGTCGGGGGAATCAACCGGCCGCGCGCCGCAGAGTCAGGGTATTGCTCTGTCGAAATCCTGTCGAGAACCGCTGGGGTGGTTGGCGGGCCGCCACGGAGGGCGGCCCCTACCAGACGGTTCGCATTTGGTTCGTAGGGGCCGCCCTCCG
>NZ_JBHYGG010000021.1:0-23381 GCF_051859125.1 Gemmata sp. | reverse complement strand
ATTACATGCTCAAGGTGCTACAGGAAATCGGGGCCAAGTAGTGCGCCTGCCCTGGGTGCTTGCGTGTGAGGAATCGACAGATCTGCGCTCGCTGTCGTGGCTCGGATCGGACCGCAACGGAGGCCTGGACGGCGCTCATCCGCCCCAAGTGCAAGCAGAAGGCCGCAACACACCGGACGACCAGGTCGTGTGAGCGGTGGTTCAAGGCGGCGGGCTTGAGAAACGTCTTGATGCCCGGCAAGGCTTGCGGCACAATCATGGCCGGGACTCCTTCTCGGTTGGTGATAACTCGGCCGCTTCGCGGCCTCACCGATCCGACCGAGAGGAGTCTCGTTCTTTTTGCCTCCCCCCGCAATCCCCGACCGAAAGCGCAACTTCAAAACTGGCGATCGGGGTTCGCCAGGGCACCCGTCCCAATGCATCGGCGGCACCCGCGGGGTCACGCCGGGCGGGGCTGGTTGGTGCGGAGGCGGCGGTTCGGGTCCACCTCGATCACCCCGAACGCCTGCTCGTGCCGGCTGATGACCAGCCGCAGCACCTCGGCCAGCTTCTTCGCGGTCACGAAGTTCAGGATCAGCCGGTGCGACAGGTGGACCGGCTCCGGGCCGCTCGGCCCCATCAACTGCGCGTGCATGCCCAGGTCGAGCAGCACCTCGTCGAGCGTCGGCGTCACGCGGAAGTAGTTCGCGTAGACGTTCTCCATCTCGGTCGCGTCGATCGGCACCTGGATCTGCTGGGCACCGGCCGGCGGCTGGGGCTGCTGCGTCGGTTGGTCGGACATTCGCGGTCTCCTGATTCGTTCAACGGGGTGGTGCGTGGCGTCGGAAGGCGGACCCGGCCGGCTGCGTGCGGCCGCGCCTTCGACGGGACGGCGTGACGCGCCCGGCACCGCGCCGGGGCGACCGGAACAATATAGCAGCGCCGCCGGCGGGCGGCGTGGGGGTGCGCAACGCCACCGGCGCGTGGTATCGGTGGTTCCCCCTCACCCGCGACTCGAGGACTCGCCGCGGGTGAGGGGCAGCCACGCGAGGGGATCACCGCACCGAAGCCGTCACTCCCCGCCGACCTCGTCGTCGAAGCGGAACACGGCGGCGGTCTTCTTCGCGGGGTTGTTCGGGTCCACCGTCATCCCGCCGACGTACACCGTCCGCTTGCTGCCGGTCGGCGTCGCGGTCGTCAGCACGGTCGGCCCGCTCAGGATGCCGTCCTCGTCCTTGCCGCTCCAGTGGTAGCCCGGGAGTTGCTTCTGCCACACCACCTTGCCGGTGTGCGGGTTCAGGCACGCCAGCAGCCCCTCGCGGCCGACCGCGTAGACCGCCACCGGCACCCCGCCGCTCGCCGCGACCGCCGGCGGAGCCATGATCGCACTGCCGAGGCCGGTCTTCCACCGGAGCTTGCCGGTCCTGCGGTCGATGGCGTACACGCTGCCGTCGCGCGACGCCGCGTACACGCTGAACGCGTCCCCCGCGAGCGCGACGTGGACCGCCTTCGGCAACTCGAACCGCCACAGTTCCTTGCCGGTCTCGGTGTCGAGCGTGACGACCGCACCTGCCACGGCGCCGTCCTTCTTCTCGCCCTCCTCGGGGTAGTGCTCGACATCGTGCGCCATGTTGCCGGTGCCGACGCCGTAGAACACGGCCTTGCCGAGCACGATGGGTGCGGCGAACGACCGCAGCTTCAGATCGGTGCGCCACAGCTCCTTGCCGGTCTCGGTGTCGAGCCCGACGGCGACGAACGAGTACAGCCCGCTGCCGACGAAGACGCGGTTCCCGCTGACCGCCGGGGCCGCGTCGATGTGAATGCCCGCGTCCTTGCCGCCCTTCAGTTGCCAGAGTCGCTGGGTGCCGGTTGTCGCGTCCACGGCGATGAGGCCGTCGTCGCCCGCGGGGAAGAACAGCTTGCCGCTCGCGACCGCGGGCGACCCCTCGGTGTGGCTGCCGGTCCGGATCGGCTCGGCCCACGCCGGCTTCCCATCGGCCGCGTTCACGCCGAACAGCCGGCACTCCTTGTCCTCGTGGAGCCCCTCCCCGCAGTACAGCTTGCCGTCGGCGACGGTCGGCGTGCAGAACACCGGTTTCAGCTTCTCGCGGAACGACCACACGACCTCGCCCGTCTCGGGGTTCACGCACACGAGCCGGCCGCCGGGGAAGCCGGTGTTTCGCAGGCCCATGAACAGGCGGCCGCCGGACACGACCACCCCCGACAGCACCTCCGCGGGCACCGGATCTTTCGAGCCGTCGTCGATCTCGTACAACTCGATCGCACGCGAAGAGACGAGCCGCGGGCCGATCGCCTCGGCGTCGCCGGTCTCGGTGCTGACGGCGACTCCACTCGTGCCGCCGGCGATCAGCGTCGTGAACCCGCACAGCACCAGCGTCGCCAGCCCGACCGACTCGCCGGAGAGTGACAGCCGCCTGTCAGCGGTCGCGTCGACGCCCCGGGTGAGGTAGCGGTAGCCCGCGTAGAGGGTCGCGACGAGCATCGCGACGCCGATGAACGTAAACTCCCGCAGCGGGAGTTCGAGGTTCGTCGCCCACTGCCAGTTCGCGAACCACGCGACGCCCACGGCCGACAGCGCCGCGAACGCGGTCAAGCCGGCGAGCGAGCCGATCTCGGTGCGGCCCGGCACGTTCGTGAGGCTCGCGTCCTCGGCCGCCATGCGCCGGTAGCGCCGCCCGGCCCAGAGGAGCCCGACCGCGGAGATCGTGGTGAGGTACAGCGTGAACGCCTTGAGCCCGAACGCGCGGCCGCTCGGGAGGTGCTCCTGCGCGAGCCAGTACACGAGCGCGAGCGTGCTGTTGATGCTGGCGACGGCGAGGAACGCCCGCCACCGCTTCATGCCGATCGCCATGCGGGCGAACACGCCGGGGAACAGCGCCGCCACCAGCGCGAGCGGCCCGAGCAGCACGACGGAGGGGATCACCCCGAAGAGCGCCAGTGGGCCGCCTCCGGTGCCGGTTGGTTCAAGAGGGGGAGACACGGAGATTGGGAGACACGGAGCGAGAACCCCGGCGCACGCTCTGTCTTCCTCTCCCCGTCTCCCGAACTCCCCTTCTCCCCCTCTCGATCCCTCGGATTCCGAGTCCGGCCCACCGCACTTCTTCGTCACAGGTGGCCCGAACCCGGGCTTCTCGTTCTCGTCGGCCATCGGCGGCTTGGCCTTCTTCGCGAGCCCGTCCTCGATCACCTTCACCATCTCGGCCGTCGTGCCCTTGTAGGTGCGGCGCAGGAACGGCTCGCCGTGCAGGAACGCCCACCGCACGGTCTTCGTCTCGGGGTCCGGGGTTCCTTGCAGCGAGAACCACGAGCCCTCGACGAACGCCATCGCCTCGTACAACCCGTTCTGCTTCACGGCGAAGACGACGACCTTGCGGCTCGGGTCGAGGCGGTCGAGGACGGTCTTGGTGTCGCCGGCCTTCTTCGCGTCGTCGTCGCCGGTCATGTTGATGGGAATGCGCTCGAACGGGGGCTCGCCCTTGAGCTTCTTCTCGACCGTCAGCACCACCGACGGCTTGTCCGGGTCCACCTTCTCGACGGCGGCGACGAAGATGAACTTCTGGGACTCGAGCACCTCGTCGAGGTGCGTGAGCTTCTTGATGACCGCGGGGGCCGGGGCGGCCGTCAGCATGAGGGCGAGGACGGTAACGAGGGCGCGCGAAAGGTGTCGCATGGCGGGGTGGTCCTGGGACGCGGCAGCGTCGGGGAAATGATAGGCGGGCGACGGGGGTAGGGCGAGCGCTCCGGACCAGGGGTTTGCTCGCTGCGCTCGCCGCACCCCTGGCTACCCTCGGTCGCCGCATCCGCGGCTCCAAACACAAATCACCCGAGGAGGGTCCGGATCGCAGCCCCGGAGGGGCGACCGAATGTAGCCAGGGGTGCGGCCCGCTGTGCGGGCAAACCCCTGGTCCCGGTGCGTCGCGACCGGCGGACGTCTGAACCTCACCCCCGCTTGGCCGGGCGCTTGCCGGTGGTGCCGTACACGTCGGCGATCCGGCCGTTCTCCTCGAGCGCGACGTGGAACCGCTGGTCCCCTTCGAGCTTGTGGACCGTGAAGTGGTACGCCTTGCCGACGCTCGCCAGGTACGCCCGCTTCTCCGCCGGTGCCGGGGCGCGCAACTGGCCCCACGACCCGTCGCCCAGGTACGGCACCCCGTACTTGTTCCGCACCCCGTCCGTCAGCGGGAAGGTCCGCTTGAACGTGTGGTCGTGGTGCTCCAGCACCGCGTCGACGCCGTGCCGCTCGAACAGCGGGCACCAGAACTTGCGGTTGTCCTCGCCGGTCCCGGCGCTGGCCGGGATCTTGAAGATATCGAGGATCCCCGCTCCCGGGACCGTGACCTTCGCGGGCCGGAACGACGGGTACGCCGGGACGTGGTTGGCCGCGATCAGGTGCGGCCGCTCGGCCCGCTGCCGGAGCGTCGTCTCCAGCCAGTCGGTCTGCTCGCCCTTGATCGGCGACACGTGCCCGGTGTCGAGCAGCACCAGGCTCAGGTAGTCGCCGAAGTCGAGCGCCGCGTAGCTCGTGTCCTTGTACAGCCCGTCGAACAGCGGGAAGAAGAACGTCGCGTCCTCGCGCTTCCCCTTGTACCCGCCCTTCACCTCGTGGTTGCCCAGGCACGTCACGAGCGGGATGAGCCGGCCCTTCGGGTCGACCATGTGCTTCGCGTAGTTGCGGACGAACCCCAGGGCGGCCGAGGCCGACGCGCCGTTGTCGTACCCGAGGTCGCCGCCGATGAACGCGAAGTACGGCTCCTGCTTGGCCGCGAGGACGTTGTTCGCGACCGCGTGGGCGTTCACCCCGCAGTCCCCGCCCGAGACGAACGTGAACGTGTCCGTCGCCCTCGCCGGCATCGTGCGGAACCGGTGGACCTGCGGGAGCGTCCCGACCTGCAACAGGTACTCGGTGCCGGGGGTCAGGCCGGTGAGCTCGGCCCGGTGGACCCGCAGGATCGTCTTCGGGAACGGCCGCGTGGTCGTCGGCGTCTGCGTCCACACCGTGCCGGTGCGGGTGACGTGCCGGACGAACGCGGGGGCGGCGATGCCCGGCCCGATCCACTGGACGGTGACCGTCGTCGTCGGGTCGCCCGAGTACGTCAGGAACAGCGTGTCCTGCGGGCCGAGGTTGGTCGGGGTGTCGTCGAGCTTCCGCGGGGCCGGGGCGAGTTCCGGAGCGGCGGCGGCGCGGCCGACGGACAGGGCGGCGGCGCCCCCGAGGGTGGTTCCGAGGAACGCACGGCGGTTGAACGAATTCATGGCGGCAGCGAGCGAAGGGTGGGGAGTGGTGGCAGCAGAGACGAGCGTAAACGAGGCCGGACGGGGCGGCAACGACAATCCCAGCCGATCTTTCGCGGGCCGCGGGCGCCGCGGTCCGACTAGCGGTTCGCTCTGCTGTGGCGCGGTCGGGCCGGTCTGGTATAATTCAAGCTCCCGCAACAACGGGTCTCAGATACCTCCCCGATCCGAGGGCCGTCATGAGCATCGCGTGCCCGTACTGCGGCGCATCGCTCAACCCGAAGGGCGTGAAGCCCGGCCACTTCAAGCCGAAGTGCCCGAAGTGCCAGCAAACGTTCGCGCTCACCGTGTCCGACGACCCGGACGACCCGATGACCGTCGAGCGGCTCGAACCGGACCCGCTCCCGGCGACCAAGGCCGTCCCCCTCGCGAAGCTGCGCGCCCGGCAGTTCCACGACGACGAGGACGGCGCCGAGGGCGAGGAGAGCGCCGAAGCGCCCGAGGGCGAGGGCGACTCGGAAGACATTGCCAACGACGCCGGCGACCCGGCGAGCGCCCCGCTCCCCAAGACCAGCCCGTACCCGATGGTGCGCCCGAAGCGCGAGCCCGCCGATGAAGAAGGCGAGTAAATTCGCCGGGGTGCGGCCAATCGCGCCAACGGCCGCGTACCCGTCCGGGTATAATTCCGGGGTTCCCTCAGTGCGGCTCACGTCACGGGTTCCGGAGCGCCGGTCATGTCGCAGGCGATCGTAGACCCCGCCGAGATCCGGCGGTTCGCGGCCAACTTGAAGCGGTTCAACGCCGACCTACAGGCCGGCATCGCCGGGCTCCACGGCCAACTCGTCGGCCTCGGCGACTCGTGGCGGGACCAGGAGCACGACCGGTTCCGCCAGGAGTTCGAGACCACCATGCAGGTCATCGAGCGGTTCCTCGACGTGTCCGGCGAGCACATCCCGTTCCTGCTCCGCAAGGCCGAGCGGGTCGAAGAGTACCTGTCGCAGCGGTAGGGCTGGTGAGTGCGGAAGGGCTCGCAGCCGCGGAGCGGCGACCGATGGTAGCCAGGGGTGGAGCGAGTCCGCGAGCGCGACCCCTGGTCCCCG
Organism: Gemmata sp.; assembly: GCF_051859125.1. Lineage (NCBI taxonomy): Bacteria > Pseudomonadati > Planctomycetota > Planctomycetia > Gemmatales > Gemmataceae > Gemmata > Gemmata sp. The sequence continues at coordinate 17,049 of NZ_JBHYGG010000021.1, read as the reverse complement.
GCGTAACAATCACGCAGCCCCAGAGGGGCGACAGAACCCCGGGGCGGTCCGCACCGCGCCGGGGGCCAGGGGTTTGCCCGAAGCGGGCCGCACCCCTGGCTACCATCGGTCGCCGCTCCGCGGCGACAAACACCCACCACCTGAAGCCATGGAAGCCGACGTCCGTTCGATCGACACGATCCGCGAGTGGCACGCCGCGCTGGCCACCTACGGCGACACGCTCGGCGAGGCGCTCGCGGGGGTGAACCTCGAACTCCGCCGCGCCCAGGACTGGGTCGCCGAGCAACTGGCGCGGTGGCAGCGGGCGATCCGCGACTGCGAGGACGAGGTCACCCGTTCGAAGGCCGAGCTGTCGCAGCGGAAGTTCCCTAACTGGGACGGCCGCGAGCCCGACTGCACCGTGCAGGAGAAGAACCTGCGCGTCGCCAAGGCCCGGCTCGAACACGCCGAGGAGCAGGTGGCGAAGTGCCGGCAGTGGCTCCAGCGGCTCCCGAAGCTCATCGACGAGCAGTACGGCGGCCCCGGCCGGCGGCTCGCGAACCTCGTCGAGGGCGCGCTGCCGAAGGCGCTCGCCGACCTCGCCCGCCGGATCGGCTCGCTCGACGCCTACGCCGGCCTGCGGCCCGACTACGCCCCGGCACCCGCGGCGGGAGGAAGTCCGAAATCCGAAGCACGAAATCCGAACGAAGACAAGGGAACGGGGTAACGCTGCCGGCGTCTTCTCTGGTGGGGCAGACATTCGTGTCTGCCTCCGGACGCGGCTGGTGGCGGACACGAATGTCTGCCCCACCAGGCAAGGTCAATCAGAGACGAGCCCGACCGCGTCTCTGTACTGTTTCGGATCTCGTGCTTCGTACTTCGAATTTCCCCGAGCGTGTCATGAGGTTCGGTTCCACCCGCAGCCAGATCTACGACGCCCAGAAGACCGCCCGCGCCCGGTGGGAGGCCGTTCTCACCGACTGGGACGACGGGGTCCGCCGCGAGCACGGCGAGAGGGTCGTGGACGAACTCGACCGCGCCGTGTCCGACGCGCTGCGGGCCATCGACCAGCTCGCCACGCTGTTCGTCCAGGTCCGCCAGGAATGCGAGTTCACCGGGTTCTGAGGCCGGGTAGGATGAGTGCCCGGACCCATCACCCACCCGCCGAGGCGGAGCCCGTGCCCGACCACCCCGAGGACCAGCGGACCGTGTTCCAGTCGCCCGACGATCAGGCCCGGACGGCCGCCGAGTCCGGGGCGCTGCTCCCCCCCGACCGCACGGTCCCCGGGTTCGAGCTGATCGAGGAGCTGAGCCGCGGCGGCATGGGCATCGTGTACAAGGCCCGGCAGGTCGCGCTCAACCGGGTCGTCGCGCTCAAGGCGATCAACCCGCACGCGCTCAACGCCGACGGGAACCGCGAGCTGTTCGCCCGCGAGGCCGCGGCCACCGCGAGCATGAGCCACCCGAACGTCGTGACGGTGTACCACACCGAGCTCGACGGGCCGTTCCCGTACCTCGCAATGGAGTACGTCGACGGGGTCGACATGCAGCGGCTCGTGCGCCGCGGCGGCCCGCTCCCGGTCGCCGACGCCGCGACCTACGCCCGCCAGGCGGCCGCCGGGTTGCACCACGCCCACGAGCGGGGCTTGATCCACCGCGACGTCAAGCCGGCGAACCTGATGGTGACGCCGAGCCCGCTGGCCGACCCGCCGCCCCCGCTGCGGCACCGGGTGGTGAAGGTGCTCGACCTGGGCCTCGCCCGCGTCGCCGCAACGGACCGCGGCGCGACCGACGCCGACCAGCCGCGGTTCGTCGGCACGCCCGACTTCGCGTCGCCCGAGCAGGCCACCGACGCGCGAACGGTGGACGCGAGGTCCGACGTGTTCAGCCTCGGGGCCACGCTGTACTTCCTGTTGACCGGCGAGGTCCCGTGCCCCGGGGAAACGTTCGCCGAGAAGATCGCCCAGGCCCGCACGGAGCCCCCGCCGTCGGTGCGGGCGCGGCGGCCCGACGTGCCACCGGCCCTCGACGCGGTGGTCGCCAAGATGCTCGCCCGCAGGCCCGAGAACCGCTACCAGACCGCGGCGGGGGTCGCCGCCGCGCTCGACGACTTCCTCCGCTCCCCGGCGTTCCTGTCCCACTCACCCACCGGCGGCCCGGCCGGCCACCCCCACGCGGGACCGAGACCCATGCCCGAGAACTTCTTCGACCGGGAACGCGCCGCCGTCGCGAAACTCACCGAGGCGGTCCGCGCCCGGTCCGCGAGCGAGGCCGAGCTCAAGGCGGCGTTCGACGCCGCCACCGACAAGGCCGATCGCGAGGCCGCGCGTGACCGCAAGGCGACCGTGGCCGCCCGCGACGCCGAACTCGGCCGCCTCGATTCGAGCCACGCCGCGACGATGGCCGGGATCACCGAGAAGCACGAGAAGGAGCAACTCGCGGCCGACCGGGTGCTCGCCGAGGGCCGTTCGGCGCGCGCCGCGAAGTTCGCGACCGCCGAGGAGAAGGGCCGCAAGGAGTACGAGGACAAGCTGTGGCACTACGACTCGATCCTGGAGGCCGGTGAGAAGGCCGCCAAGGACGTCCACGAGGCGCTCCAGCGGAAGGCCGCGGCCGGGGCCGAGCGGGTGAGCGACATCTGGGCCGCCGCCGAGCCGCTGCTCGGCCGCGCCGGCGTCACGCGCGCCGCGATCGAGTACCACGGCGACCTCCCCGACCCGTCGGACGACGACGCCATCACCCGCATGAACCGGGCCGCCGACGAGGCCGAGGCCGCGAACGACCGGCTCGCGGCGCTGAAACTCGCGCCGTGGTGCGGGGTCCGCGGGCTGCTCGCGGGTCTGCTCGTTGGCGCGGCGCTCGGTGCGGCGTCGTTCGCGGCGCTCGACCCGGCCACCGCGGCCGGCGTGACGGGCGGCGTCGCGCTCGTGGTCGGCGTCGGCCTGTGGCTCGCTGTGCGGTCGGCGGGCAAGAAGGCGACGCTGCGGGTCGGCACGGGGGTGGGTGAGGCGCTGGCCGTCGCCGAGCGAGCGGTCCGCCTGTTAAACGACTTCGCTTCAAAAGAGTACGTCGCCGAGCGCGCCCGGCTCGCCGACCGCCACGCCCGCAAGCGGAAGGAGACCGACGAGCACTTCCAGCCGTCGTTCGCCTCGCAGAAGAAGCAGTTCGAGACCGAGACGGAGCGCGCGAGCACCCAGTACGAGGCGAAGACGGCGGCGCTCGAAGCCGCCCGCGCGGCTGCCACGAAGGCGGAGAACGACGGCTACCGCGCGACCCGGGCGGCCGCCGAGGCGCGGTTCGAGAGGGAACTGTCGCAGATCGACGCGGCGCACGCCGAGCGCACCGCGGCCGCAACTGTTGCGCGAGATACGGCGTGGCGGGCCGCCGCAACCGCGTGGGAGCGGGCGGCCGGCGAGGTCGCCGCGGAGTTCGTCGCGCTCCGCGCCGAGGGGCAGGACCTGTTCCCCGCGTGGGACGAGGTCGCGAGCCCCGGCCACCCGCTCGCGACGCGGGTGCCGCAGGGCGTGCGGTGCGGGGACTGGCTCGCGGACCTGGCGAAGGTGCCCGACGGCGTCTCCGCCGACCCGAAGCTCGCGCCCCCGGCCGAGCTGTCGGCCCCGGTGCCGGCGTTCCTCCCGTTCCCCGACCGCTGTTCCGTCCTGCTCCGCGCCCGCGACGAGGGCCGGGCGGTCGCCGTCGGCGCGCTCCAGGCGATGATGCTCCGGTTCCTCACCGGGCTGCCCCCGGGGAAGGTGCGGTTCACGATCATCGACCCGGTCGGCCTGGGCGACAACTTCGCCGCGTTCATGCACCTCGCGGACCACGACGAGAAGCTCGTCACGTCGCAGATCTGGACCGAGCCGGTGCAGATCGAGCAGCGGCTCGTGGACCTGACCGACCACATCGCGAGCGTGATCCAGAAGTACCTGCGGAACCAGTACAAGTCGATCGAGGACTACAACCGGGCCGCCGGCGAGGTGGCCGAGCCGTACCGGGTGCTGGTGATCGCGAACTTCCCCGCCGGGTTCACCCCGGACGCGGCCAAGCGGCTCATCAGCATCGTGCAGAGCGGCCCGTCGTGCGGGGTCTGCACCCTCGTGAGCGCCGACACCCGCATGGCGATGCCCCGCGACTTCAACATCCACGACGTCGAGGCCGCGAGCCTGACGCTGACGTGGAAGGAGGGCGCGTTCGCCCCGAAGGACCCGGTGCTGGCCACGTTCCCGCTCGTGCTCGACCCGCCGCCCAACACGAGTGCCGTCGCGCAGATCGTTCAGCGGGTCGGCAGGGCGAGCAAGGCCGCGGCCCGCGTCGAGGTGCCGTTCGCGTACATCGCGCCGAAGCCCGGCGAGGAGTGGACCGGCGACGCCTCGCGGGGGTTCGACGTGCCCGTCGGCCGCGCGGGTGCGACCCGGAAGCAGTCGTTCGCGCTCGGCCGCGGCACCGCCCAGCACGCGCTCGTCGCCGGCAAGACCGGCTCCGGTAAGTCCACGCTCCTGCACGCGCTCATCACGAACCTCGCGCTGACGTACAGCCCGGACGAGGCCGAGTTGTACCTCATCGACTTCAAGGAGGGCGTCGAGTTCCAGTGGTACGCGACGTACCGGCTGCCGCACGCCCGCGTCGTGGCGATCCAGAGCGAGCGCGAGTTCGGGCTCAGCGTGCTCCAGCGGCTCGACGTGATCCTCCGCGAGCGCGGCGAGAAGTTCCGCGACAGCGGGACGAACGACCTCGCGGGGTATCGCGCCGCGCACCCCGAGGAGAAGACGCCCCGCATCCTGCTCATCGTCGACGAGTTCCAGGCGTTCTTCACCGAGGACGACAAGGTCGCGCAGGAGGCCGCGCTCCTGCTCGACCGGCTCGTGCGGCAGGGCCGCGCGTTCGGGATGCACGTCGTGCTCGGCTCGCAGACCCTCGGCGGCGCGTACTCGCTCGCCCGAAGCACGATCGACCAGATGGCCGTGCGGGTCGCGCTCCAGTGCTCCGACGCCGATGCGCAATTGATTCTGAGCAAGGACAACTCGGCGGCGCGGCTGCTGTCGCGGCCCGGCGAGGCGATCTACAACGATCAGAACGGCCTCGTCGAGGGGAACGACCCGTTCCAGGTGGTGTGGCTCGCGGAGGAGAAGCGCGAGGCGGTGCTGGCCGACCTCCGCGACCGCGGCGGCGACCGCTGGCCCCCGCCGCTCGTGTTCGCCGGCAACACCAGCGCCGACCCGGCGAACAACCACGCCCTCACTCGCGCCCTGAGCGCCACAACACCCGCGAAGGTGCCGCTCGCGTGGATCGGCGAGCCGGTCGCGATCAAGGAGCCAACGGCGGCCGCGTTCCGCCCGGTCGGCGGCGCGAACCTGCTGGTCATCGGTCAGAACGAGGACGCGGGCCGCGGGCTGTTCGCGTCGGCGGTCGTCGGGCTGGCGGCGCAACTCGGAACGAGCGAGAAGGCGTTCACCATTCTCGACGGCACGCCCGACGACGCGGCCGACGCCGACTACCTCACGCAACTCTCCGGGAAGGTGCCGGGCGTGGTCGCGCCGCCGCGGTCGGGGTTGCCGGCCGCCATCGCGGACCTCGCGACCGAGATGGACCGCCGGCACAAGGGCGAGTCGAGCGACCGCACGCCGCGGTTCCTGCTCGTGTTCGGCGTCCACCGGTTCCGCGAGCTGCGGAAGGCCGAGGACGACTACAGCTTCGGCCGCCGCGGCGCCGACCGCGAACCGACGCCCTCGGAGCGCTTCGCGGCGCTCCTGCGCGACGGCCCGCCGGTCGGCGTTCACCTGATCGTGTGGTGCGACTCGCTGACGAACCTCAACCGCGCGTTCGACCGCCCGCAGCTCCGCGAGTTCGGCATGCGGGTGTTATTCCAGATGAGCCCGACCGATTCGAGCACGCTCATGGATACGCCGGCGGCTTCTCGGCTGGGTCGTAATCGGGCGCTGTTCCTCGTCGAGGACCAGGACCGGCCCGAGAAGTTCCGGCCCTACGGCTTGCCGGCCGCACCGTGGCTCGACACCACAACCGAGTCGCTGCGCTCGCGCACCGGGGTCGGGTTGAACACGGAACCCGCTTCCGTGTAATGTCGCAAGTCGTCACGTCGTCAGGTCATCAAGTCGCGGCCACCGGTCTTGACGTGATGACCTGACGACGTGACGGCTTGCGACTGCGAGACACCCGACCGCACCATGATCTTGTTGCACGGGACAACCAGACGCCGCGCCGAACAGATACTCGCGCTCGGACCCGACCCGAGCTTCCGGGAACCGGGCGGGCTGGCACTTGAGGACGGCTTCTCGATGAACCTCGAAGCCGGCCCGTTCCACTTCGGCACGCCCGAGGAGTACGCACGCGGCAAGGCGCGAGAGTTCCCCAACGAGGGCGGGCCGGTTATTCTGGTTGTTGACGTGCCCGATCAAATCGTCTTGAGCGCGGCGACGGAGTGGTTCCCGCTCAGTCAGGGCTTGATCCAGTTCGACCCCGGAGCGGGACTCGAAGAACTCGCGGCGGTGTGGCCAGAATTGGCGAAGTCCGCACAGGTTCGGAGCGTGACATGATTGAAACGACGGCCACTTTCGAAGAGCGTGTCCGGCTCGCGTTCGCGCCCACCCCGAGGGCCGTTGTCGGGCTCGTGGACGACCTGCTGGAACTCGGCCGCGAACAGCCGCTCTCCCTGACCTTTCGTGACGGGACGTGCCTGGTGCGTGCCGCGGGCGGTGCGAGCAGCACGGTCGAGGTGCCGCTGCCGAGATCGGCCTTCCGTGCGGTGCTGGCTCGGGTCGCGGTGCTGTGCAACGAGCACCGGCCGAACTCGGTTTCCCCCTACGGCGGCACCGGCGAGGTTTGTGTCGGAAGCGACTCACGCACCACGCTCCACGTCGCCTTCACGAACACGCCCGAGGACCAGCGGTTGGAAGTGAACGGATAGCGGATCGGGTGTTGTGGTCCCCCGCTTGCGCTCGGGTTGGCAAATTGGCAGGAGACACGGATGTCGAAGGCCGCGCCGCAGAAGGTGGCCGTGCTCGGGGCCGGGCCGATCGGGCTGGAGGCCGCGCTCTACGCGAAGAGCGCCGGGCTCGCGGTCGCCGTGTACGACCGCGGCGCGATCGCGGACCACGTGCGGCGCTGGGGCCACGTCCGCATGTTCACCCCGTTCGGGATGAACGCCACGTCGCTCGGCCTGAAGACGCTGCTCCGCGAGAAGGGGAGCCGCTCGCTCCCCGCCCCCGGCGACACCATCACCGGGCGCGAGTTCCGCGACGCCTACCTCGTCCCCATCGGCGAGTCGGAACTGCTCCTCGAAAGCCTCCACCTCGAACACACGGTGCTTCACGTCGGCCGGGCCGCCCGCGGGTTCCGGTTGCTCGTGCGCGCCGCGAACGGGGCCGAGCGGATCGACACCGCCGACGCCGTGCTCGACTGCACCGGCACGTTCGGCACCCCGCGGTGGCTCGGCGACGCGGGCATCCCGGCGGTGGGCGAACTCGCCGCCCGGCCGCACATCGCGTTCGGCGTCGAGGACGTGCTCGGCGACCGTAAGGACCACTACGCCGGCCGCAGCGTCGCGCTGATCGGCGACGGGTACTCGGCCGCAACGAGCATCTGCGCCCTGGCGACCCTGGCCGAAGAGCACCACGCGACGTGGGTGTTCTGGATCACGCGCGGCGCTCGCGGGCAACCGCTCCCGCGGGTCGCGACCGACCCGTACAAGGAGCGCGACCGCCTCGCGGTGAGGGCGAACTCGCTCGCGACGCGGTGCGACGGCAACCTGGAGTTCCACCCGCAGACCGTGCTCGACGAGGTCACCTCGCACGGCCCCGACAAGGGGTTCCGCATCGCCGGCCGCTCGAACGGCAAGCCCGTGTCGTGGGAGGTCGAGCGCGTCATCGCGAACATCGGCTACCGGCCCGACGCGACACTCGGCGCGAGCGACCCGAACTACGTCGTGCTCGGCGCGAAGGCGAGCGACACGAGCTTCCTGCTCCGCACCGGCTTCGACCAGATCCGCCAGGCGCTCGCGGCGCTCACCGGCAACCCGCGGCTCGACCTGTACGACAAGAAGGCGGCATAGTGCGCAAGACAGAAGACAGATTTATCCGCAGATTGCGCAGATGGACGCAGATCTGAAGACAGCAGAGTATTAGCCACAGAGCCGCAGAGTGAAATCGAGAGCCGGAAGAGCCCGTTGTTTCCAAACTCTGCCTTCCCTCGGTGTTCGGTTTTCCCTCTGTGATCAATCCTCTTCTGTCTTCAAATCTGCGTCCATCTGCGTAATCTGCGGATAAATCTCTTCGTCTTGGAATCTGTGTCAGTCTGCGGATCGCACTCTTCCCCCCGGGGCGTTGAATGGCGGGTGTCACGGTCGTCACCGGCGGGGCCGGGTTCATCGGCTCGCACCTCGTGCGGTTACTCGTCGGGCGCGGCGAGCGCGTGCGGGTCGTGGACCGCCCCGGCGCGCGGCTCGATCACCTGCCGCTCGGGAGCATCGATGTCGTACCCGCCGACATCCGCGACGCGGACGCCGTGCGGGGCGCGCTGCGGGGGGCGGGGGTCGTGTACCACCTCGCGGCGAACCCGCAACTCTGGACCCGTCGCCGCGCCGACTTCCACCGCGTCAACTACCTCGGCACCGTGAACGTGTTGACGGCGGCGCTCGAAGCCGGCGCGCGGCGCGTGCTGCACACCAGCACCGAGAGCATCCTCACGCGGTCGCGGCAGACTTCCTCAATCGCCGAGGACCAGGACGTGCCGGCGCGCGACGTGATCGGCCTGTACTGCCGGTCGAAGTTCCGGGCCGAGCGGTTCGCGTTCCACCTCGCCCGCGGCGGCGCGCCGGTGGTCGTCGTGAACCCGACGCTGCCGATCGGTCCCGGGGACTGGGGCCGCTCGCCGCCGACCCAGATGATGCTCGACTTCTGCCTCGGGAAGCGCTCGGCGTACCTCGACGGCGACCTGAACCTGATGGACGTTCGCGACATCGCCGCGGGAATGGTGGCAGCACTCGAACGCGGCCGCACCGGCGTGCGCTACTTGCTGGGGGCCGAGAACTGGTCGATCCGGACGGTGTTCGGCTGCCTCGCGGGGCTCACCGGCCTGCCCGAACCGAAGTGGCGGGTGCCCTACCCCGTGGCGTTGGCCGCGGCCTACGTCAGCGAGTTCGCCGCCGACGTGTTCACGGGCACGATCCCCGCGGCGACCGTGACCGGGGTGAAGCTCACGCGCCGCCGCATGCACTTCGACGCCACCCGCAGCCTCGCAGAACTCGGCATCACGCCGCGTCCCGCCCGCGAGTCGATCGCCGACGCCGTCGCGTGGTTCAAGGACGTGCGGTGGGTGTGATGGCGGCGCGCACCGCGATCAATCCTTCATCAGCCGCAGGCGAACCATGTTCAGCGCGAGCTTCGCGGTGCGGCTCATGATCTCGTAGCGGGTGCCGAGCCAGCCCCAGCGGGTTACTTCTGTGCCGGACTTGTGCGCGAGCGCGACGTAGGCGGTGCCGACCGGGTCGGTGTCGGTGCCGCCGCCCGGCCCCGCGAAGCCGGTCGTCGCCACGCCCAGGTCGGTGCCGAACTTCGCCCGCAGGCCCTCGGCCATCGCACGCGCCACCGGTTCACTCACCGCCCCGAACCGCTCCAACAACTCTGCCGGCACGCCCAACTCGCGGTGCTTGATGTCGTCGGTGTACGTCACCGCCCCGCCGCGGAAGTAGTCGCTCGCGCCGGGCACGAGGCACACGCGGTGCGCGACCAGCCCGCCCGTGAGGCTCTCGGCCGTCGCGAGCGTCTGCTTCTTCTCGTTGAGCAACCGCACGACCACGTCGTGAAGCTCCTCGTCCTCGACGCCGAACACCAGCTCGCCGAGGCGATCCCGGATGAGCGCCTCGACCGGGGCGATCTGCGATTGCGCTTCCGCTGGAGACGCGGCGCGCGAGAGGATGCGGAGCGAGACCACCGCGTCGCTCACCGTGATGCCGACCTCGGGGACGTGGTCGCGGCGGGTGATGTCGAGGAGCTTCGCTTCGACCGCCGACTCGCCGGTTCCGAACGTGTTGATCTTCCGCTGCACCATCACGCCGCCGCCGAGCCCCTCCTTCAACAGCCGCGGCTGCACCTGTTCGAGGTACATGCGGAACATCTCACTCGGCACGCCCGGCATAGCGACCACGGTGGCCCGGCCGACCTTCGCCCACACGCCGGGGGCCGTGCCACACACGTTGTAGATCGCCTCCGCACCCTTCGGGAGAAGAGCCTGAACGTGGTTGCGGTCGGGCATCACGCGGCCCCGCTTGGCGAACATCTCCTTGATGTGCGCCAGCGACGCGGGGTCCTCTTCGAGCGGCACCCCGGCGACGGCGGCGATCACCTCGCGGGTGAGGTCGTCCTGCGTCGGCCCGAGGCCGCCGGTGCTGACGACGAGGTCGGCCCGCTCGCACGCGGTGCGGAACACGGCGACGTTGTCGGCGAGGTCGTCGGCCACGGTGGTGTGGAACCCGACCGACACGCCGATCTCCGCGAGCCGGCGGCTGAGCCACTGGCAGTTCGTGTCGAGGTTCTGGCCGCTGGTAATCTCGCTGCCGATCGAGAGGACTTCGGCTTTCATGGGTGGGCCGCCGTGGGTGGGTGCGTCAGGAGATTGTAGTCGCGAACCCGCGGCCCTCATCAAACGAAGCGGCCCGCGGGGCGCTCCCCGCGGGCCGTCGGCTCTCGTCACACGGTCACAGCGTCACTGGCCGATCGGCGGCCGGCCCTCGGTCTGGAAGATCTCTTCCTCCGAGTTGATGATGATGCGCGGCGTCACCATGATCATGATGTGGGTGGTCTCGCGACCGATGCCCACGTTCTTGAACAGGCGGTTCAGGTACGGGATCTTGCTCAGCACCGGCGGGCCGAACTCGTTCCGCCCCTCCTGAAGGGTCTTCAGGCCGCCCAGGAGCACCGTGCCGCCGTCCGGGCACACCACGGTGGTCTGGATGTTGAGGCTCGTGAACGACGGCTGCTGCAGGAACTGCGTGAACGGGATCGGGATGCCCTGGCTGCCGCCCTCGAACACCGGCGTGATGAACGTGGTGATCGGGAACAGCGGCACCGTCGCCCCGGTCTGGGCCGCGAGGTTCACCGGCAGGTTGAGCCGGACGAACCGGCGGTCGGCCGACACCACGGCCTGGATGCCGATGTTGAAGTTCGTGTCCGGGCCGGCCAGCGGGGTGTTGGTCGGGCTGAACACGAGCTGCCCGTTCACCGAGATGACCGACACGTTCGTCACGAAGAACGAGGTGTTGGTCACCGCCAGGGTCGCGGTCTGGCCGTTGAACAGGGTGAGCTTCGGGGCCTGCATCACGTTCACCCGGCGGTCGCCCTGGGCGGCCTCCATGAACATGAACACCTGGATGTCGTTGAGGAACGCCAGGCCGAACGCGATGCCGCCGTTGTCGCCGGGCGTGTTCGGGTAGCCCCCGAACGGCGGGATGGCCCGGTTGAACGTGTTCGGGCGGATCGGCACGTCGAGGTCGCCGGTGAACGACCCGGCCGGGGTCAGGCCGATGGTCGCGCCCTTGAAGTTGTTGTCGTTGATGTACGGGCTCGGGCGGAACACGCCGGTCGAACCGGTGTTCGGGTCCACCTGCGTCAGGGCCGGCTCGAAGCTCGAGTTGTGCGTCTTGATGTTCATCGAGAAGTCGACCCCGAGCCGCTCGTACCACGTCTCGGACAGCGACACGATCCGGATCTCGACGGCGATCGCCAGGTCCTGGAGCCGCCGCAGCGCCTCCAGCAGGTCGGCCACCTCCTGGATCACGTCGGCCACCTGGTTCACGACCAGGGCGCTGCCGATGTCGAAGTACTCGATCCGCCCGGGGCCGCCCATGCCGTCCCACGAGTACGGCCGCACCATGCCCGTGATGAGCTTGATGAGCTGCTCGTGCTTCGTGTTCCGGTCGCCGGCCAGCGACGCGGACCCGGCCAGCGGGTTCTGGCCGCTGCCGCCGCTCGACTGGATCTGGCCCGCGCCGCCGAAGTTCCCCGACCCGATGCCGGGCGACGAGGCCGACGCCCCCGGCATCGCGCTGCCCGTCATCACGCCACCGTTCAGGCCGTTCTGCGGGTTCTGCGGGGTGCCGCCGTTCTGGCCGATCTGGACGTTGCCGCTGTTGAAGGCGTTCTTCTTCAGCATCAGGTCGAAGTTCGCGTAGTCGGGCAGCGCGAAGTTCGGCACCGGGGTGACCAGGTCGGCGACCGAGAACACCTTGGTGAACAGCCGGCCCTTGGCCTTCTTCGTCGTGGTCACCTTCACCACGTCGTTCTCGACGACGTAGCTCAGGCCGGCCTTCTCCAGCACGATGGTCAGGATGTGCCGGGTGGCGACCGGGGTCAGCTTCTCGGTGATCGGCGTCGAGAGGTTGATCCCCTCGGCCGCGATCGCGTTCGTGTCGATCGAGATCGGGAGCCCGGTGACGTCCCGCAGGTGGTCGATGGCGCGGTCGAGCGGGGTCTGGTTGATCTCGATCGGGATCGGCTTGTCGAGCTTCAGCTCGATGTCGTACTCGGCCGGGGACCGGGTGCGGATGTGGGCGTTGTCGAGGGTGCCGCGGCCGCGGGACCGGCGGTACGAGTCGAGCTGGATCGAGATCGGGTTCTCGACGCTCACGAACGCGCCGGGCTTCTCGGCGTCGGTGAGCCCGCCGTACACCATCCGCTCCTTGTCGCTCTTGAGCTGCTCCTGCTCCTGCACCCGCTTCTGGGTCTTGGCCATGGTCACCAGCGCGCCGACGGCCGGGTTGTCCGGGTCCAGCGCCTTGGCCTGCATGGCGACCTTCTCGGCCTCGGCGTACTTGCCGACCTTCACCAGCTCGTGGTACTTCTTGAAGCTCGCGGCCACCTCGCTGCGGCGCTGGTCCTCGGCCAGCCCGCGCTCGGTGATGATCGCCTTCGCGTCCCGCGACTCCTTGTTCACCCGGGTGATCGCGTCCGTCTGGCCCTTCATCACCTTGAACATGTCGAGCCGGCTGTCGATGGGCCGGAGCAGCATGGCCACGCTCGACGCCTCGAGGCCCGAGGCCCGGACCCGGTTCGCGTAGTCGGTGAGCATCTGCACGGCGAGGTCGGTCTCGCCGCGGCCGAACGCGGCCAGCGCGTCGGACTGGACCTTGAGCCCGTCGGCCCGGAGCTTCTGGACCTGGACCCGCTTGAGGGACTCGACCTGGTTCGAGTAGCTGTCGGCCCCGCCCGGCTTCTCGCCGGTCACCTGCGCCGCGCCCGGGGGCAGCGCGCTGGTCGGAGGCACTTCACTCGTCCCCGGCGCGACCGGCTCCTGCGTGCCGCCCGCGGTGGCCACGCCGGCGGCCGGCTTCTCGGTGGCGGCGCGGCACTCGGCGAGCAGCTCCGCGTGCTTGGTCTTCGACCCCGCGGGCAGCAGGTTCGGGTCGATCAGGACCAGCACGCCCATCGCGTGGCTGTAGTCCTTGTTCTTCATCGACGCCTGGGCCGCCTCGAACGACCGGACCGCGCCCAGGGTCTTCTGGGTGAGCCGCTCGGCGTCGATCGAGTTCAGCAGGGCGCTGGCCTCGTCCTTCACGCCGCCCAGGTTGTACGCCTGGAGCGCGAGCTTCGCGGCGAGGTCGAGGTCGTTGGCCTTGTACTCGGTCTCGGCCTGGAGCAGCAGCGCGCGGCCGCTGATCGCGGTGCCGGCCGGGGCCGGCTTGCCGACGGTCGCCGTGCCCGGGGTGCTCGCCGACGCGACCGGCGCGGCGGGCGTCAGCGGGGCCACCGGGGCGGTCGGCCCCATCGGAGTAGCGGTCGCGACCGGGGCGGTCGGGGCCGCCGGCGCGACCGGGGCCGCGGGGCCGGTCGGGGCGACCGGGACCAGCGTCTCGGGGCCGCCCGCGGCCATCAGGCCCGGGGTCGCGGTGCCGAACTTGCCGGCCGACGCGGTCCAGAGCTGCGCCTTGGCCTCCTTCACCCCGTTCGGGAACATGCCGAGCGTCGCGGCGACGTCCCCGGCCCCGGTCAGGGCCGCGTCCGCCTTCGCGAAGTCGCCCTTGCCCATCTGGACCTTGGCCTCGGAGACGAGGCCGTCGATGGACTTGGCGGCGCGGGTGTTCAGTTCCTGGAGCGCGAAGCCGGGGGTCGGCTCGCCGCGGCCGAACGTCGCGCCGAGCTTGTCGGCCTCGGCGTACTTGGCGCGGGCGGCGGCGAACTGGCCCTGGTCGGCGAGTTTGCGGCCCTCGGCCATCAGCTTCGTCGCGGCCGTCTTCTTGGCCTCGGCGGTGCTCGACGTGGCGGGCATCGCCGGCGCCCGGGCGGCGACGCCGCCGGCCGGGGTCACGCTCGACCCGGTGGCCGGCTTGGTGCCGCTCGCCGGCACCACCGGGGAGGTGTTCGGCCCCTTGGAGGCGACCGCGGTGCCGGTCGTGCCGGGCATCGCCGGCCCCTTCAGCTTGCCGCGGGCCGCGGTGATGTCCTTGACGAGCTTGTCGGGCCGGTCGCCGAACTCCCAGGCCGAGTACGGGCCGTGGAGCTGGTCGGCCCGCTGGGCCAACTGGAGCGCGCGGTCCAGGTTCGCGGCCCGCTCGGTCTCGCTCTTGGTCGGCTGGGCGAGGAGCTTCTTGGCCTCGTCGGTCATCGACTCCGACTGGGCCTTCTGGGCCTTAACGACGGCCGCCTGCACGTCCTTGAGCAGCGAGTTCGGGGTGTCCTCGAACAGGCCCCACTTGCCGGTCGGGTTGTTGGCCTCGGCCGCGCGGGCCAGGTCCTGGGCGCGGTCGAACTGGCCGGCGGCCAGCGCCTTGCGCCCGTCCTTGAGCATGTTCTGGTAGTCGCCCCCCGGCTTCGCGGGCCGGGGCGGGTCCTTTTTGGCCGCCGAACTCATGCCGGCCGCCGGCGCGCCGCCGGTGAGCGGCGACTTGGTGGACGGACCGAACTGGCCGTGCGCGACGCCGGTCCAGCCGCCGATCCCGAGCACCGGAGCCAACAACAGGTTGGCAGCGTACTGCTTCCAACCCCATTTCCTTGCCTGGTACACGTGGCCTCCTTCCCCTTCGCCCGAAGCCCGACCGCAAGCATCAGCCGACATCCCCCGATGCCGACCGGTCGCGTCCGCCCGGCGGCCGGCACGGTGCGTACCCCCGCTGCGGACAGCGGAAGCGCACACCGGCCGGGGCCGTGAGCCCCCGCGTCGAGAGTGTGTGAGAAAGCGACGGGCTCATAGCCACGCTCCGAAACCCGGTCAAGTGAGTTTGGCTCAAGTCGGCGCGGGGGGGTGTCCCTGTGGATTTGGGCGTCTTGGTTGGCGAGCGGGGGCGTGAGTCCCCCGGTGGAACCGCGATCCTCACACACCGGGGACTCACGTCTCCCGCTCGCCCCACGCCAAAGGGCACCCGACGCAGGGCGGGGCGTGCCGCCCGTGTTGTGCGTCCGGGCGGCCGCGGGGGGGTCCGTTCGTAACACCCCGCACGACCGGCAAACCCGAAACCCCGGCCACTTCGCGCTAAACAGTTCGCGGATTACGACCTATGCTGTTAGCAAAGTCGCCTGACGTCGTCGGACTCTGTTATGATCGCGGCCGTCGGCCGCTACCACCGAGTCTCCCAGAGGTTCCCATGCGAAAGCGGATCGCCGTCGGGCTGTGCGCCCTGACGGTCGGCTTCGTGTCCCTGTTCGGTACGATGGGTCCGGCCGTCGCCCAGAAGGACAAGACGGACAAGACCGCCGAGAAGGTGGCCGGGCCGCCGAAGTTCCTTTACGGTCACGACTTGCGGGTACGTCCCGGCGGCGAGACCGACTGGGTCAAGGCGAACAAGGTCGGCTACGAGGTGTTCGAGGTCCAGGACGAGGCGGTTCCGGCGATCGTCGCCATCAGCGAGACCGGCGCGATCTCGGTCATCCGCAAGGCGTCGCTCGGCGAGAAGAAGACGTGCGACTGGCTGACGGCCCACGACATGTCGGTCCGCAAGGCCGGCGAGGCGAACTTCAGCTCGAAGACCAAGAAGTTCGGCGTCGAGTTGTTCCGCGACAACGGGGCGAAGCACCTGCTGTATGTGTGCGAGACGGCGTCCATCGCGTTCGCCCCGCTCCAGGCGACGCTGGTGAAGGACAAGGGGCCGAAGTGGCACCACGCCCTGGAGCCCAAGGTCCGCGCCCCGGACCAGACCGGGTTCGAGAACGCCAAGCGGGTCGGCCTGGAGGTGTTCAAGGACGAGAACACCGGCGGGCTGATCTACATCACCGACATCGGGGCGATCGCCTCCGCCAGCGCGCCGTCCGCCCACCCGGACCCGAACAAGATCGCGCCGCCCAGGACCGAGTACGGCCTGGTGCTGAAGGTCCGCGGGGCGCGCGAGCCGGACTTCACCGACAAGACCAAGCGGGTCGGGGTCGAGGTGTTCTCGGACGCGAACGCGGACAACCAGTTCCTGTACCTGACCGAGGCCGGGTACGTCGCGGTCGCCCCGAAGCCGGCGTCGTTCAAGACCGACGCCAAGGGCGTAACCTGGAAGGGGGCGATGGCCCTCGCGGCCCGCAAGGGCGGGGTGAAGGGGTTCGACGGCGCGACCAAGTACGGCATCGAGGTGTTCGAGGACAACCGCACCGGCCACCTGATCTTCATCAGCGAAACCGGGTCCATCGCCGTGCTGCCGGTCGCGAAGTGACGCGGCCGACACGGCGCGTCGCGCTACCGTGTTCCGGGCATCGCAGCACCCCCTCACCCGCGGCGGAGCGCCGCGACCTCTCCCCGTGGGAACGGGGCATCGGAGCCAGTGCGGAGCGCGGAGTGTGGAACGCGGAATGAAGACCGGGACTTGAGAGAAGAACGGTGCGCCCCACCTCGCCCCGTTCCTACGGGGAGAGGTCGCCGCGAGGCTCTGCGAGCGGCGGGTGGGGGGCCGCACCTATGGAGCTTGTCGGTTCGGGTCGGGGGTTTAGCTCGGTGCCCTGCACCAGGGCGATGTTGCGTCGCCCGAGAGTATGGCTTGTCGTGCGACCCGGGGAGGGCTGTTCCAGCACCGCTTTCGGCCCGGGGGCACCGGTGCCGGGCACGGTCTGGGTCAACCCCGCGGGTCGTGGTTCCGTGCCCGGCCCCGGT
>NZ_JBHYGG010000020.1:15747-23743 GCF_051859125.1 Gemmata sp. | reverse complement strand
GACGCACCGGCGGGCTGACGCCGCGCCGCTCGCCAGAACAAGCATTTCAACCGGTGAGCTGTTGAGCCTCAGGAACGTTTCATGCCCGGCCCTCTACTGCTCCGCCGGGCTCGCCGGGTGCTTTGTTCCCGTGGAGGTGTGCGTCCGCAATCAGCGGCTTTTGTTGTACAGGTTGACGCTCATGTCGCAGCGTATTGAGTGCGGCAGCGTTCATCGCCAAATGTGAATGCTTTCGCCTCTTCGCGAGCCGCTGTTCACGCTCCTGTAGAAATGCCTCGACTGAAACTCCGAGTTGTGAACCACGATCAACCTCTCGAATCAATGCTGAACCGATGACAAGGATGCGGCGGATGTAATCAGGGCTGTGGTTCGA
Source organism: Gemmata sp. (assembly GCF_051859125.1). Lineage (NCBI taxonomy): Bacteria > Pseudomonadati > Planctomycetota > Planctomycetia > Gemmatales > Gemmataceae > Gemmata > Gemmata sp. The sequence continues at coordinate 23,370 of NZ_JBHYGG010000020.1, read as the reverse complement.
ACGGACGAAATTGCATAGGCGACAGCTTGGGAGTAGGTTATCGGTATTGTCACTACCACCCAGTGAATGCGGAATGATGTGCTCTACCCACCAATCGTCGGAGATGTCCATCGCAAGTCCGCAACTGTAACAGCGTCCCGCTGTGCTCCTGAGAATTTCCTCCCGGTGCGAACGACTCCACACCTTCCGGCGGCGTTTCTTGGCTTGAGCCGGGTCACTATCGCCGGGTTGACCTTCCATATTTGCCTCCAGACAAGGTGCCGGGCTTGCGTGCTGAATTGGGTAAAGATTGCGCCCACGAGAGCCGCGCTCACGGCGCGGCGAACAAACCATCACGGGAAGTGACGTCTCGCGTATCTGGGCCGATTGTCCGCAGCCGGTTCCGCTCGTCAATCACCCGTTGCCCGCCGGAGTCTTCTTTCTGGTTTTGGCGAGCGGGGGACGTGAGTCCCCCGGTAGGACAGGATCGCGCTTCCACCGGGGGACTCACGTCCCCCGCTCGCCAAGAGCTGAAGCGCCCCCCCCCTCACACCCGGGCGTCGATCCATTTGGCCACGTCGCTGATCCACGGGTGGCCGGGCGGTTCGAACTCGAGCGTGTGGTGCGCGCCGGGGTACTCGATCACGGTTGTCGGGCCGGGGAAGCGCGTCACCCAGTCGCGGGTGCGGGCGTTCACGATGATGCGGTCGTGCTCGGCGAGCGTGAGCAGGGTCGGCACCGTCACGCGCTTCGCGGCGCGGCGCAGGTACACGTCGAGCGCGAAGCTGTTGAACAGGAACCGGGCCGTCGCGAGCCGCAGGCCGTGCGGGTCGGCGTCGATGAACTTCTGGGCATCGACGGACGCGGTGAACAGGTCCGGTTCGTTGAGCGGGATCGGGAACAGCCGCGTCGGCCGCAGCCGGCTCGCCAGCGCGACGAGCCCCCGCACCGCCGGCCCCGGCGTCACCTTCGGAACCAACCCCGGGCAGAGCAGCACGAGCCCGTCGGCCAGGCCCGGCTTGCGGTACTGTAGACCCACCGCGAGCTTCCCGCCCCACGAGATGCCGGCGACGAACGTCGGCAGACCGGCCCGCTCGGCGCGAAGCGCCTGGACGTACTCGGCGACGTCGTCGAGGAGCCGGCGGAAGCTCGGCGCGTCGCCGCGGTTCGCGGTGTTCAGGCCCGAGCCGCGGCGGTCGAGGAAGTGGACGTCGTACCCGGTCGCCGCGAACTCCGCACACGACTTCGTGTACCACCCGCCGTGGCTGCGGATGCCGTGCAGGAACACGAGCCGCGCCCGGGGCGCGCCCGCGGGGAGGTAGCGCCGGGCGTAGAACGTGTACCCGTCGGATGCGCGGAACGCGGTCACGGTGTGCGGGGCGTCGGGGGTCAAATGAGTTTGTCCTTCCGCTGGGTGACGGCGTCGAGCCGCGCGGCGTCGACGGCGATGCCGAGCCCGCTGCCGGTGAGCGCCGGTGCCCAGCCGCCGGGCCGGAACGTGATGTCGTCCGTCGCGAGCCACTCGCGGACGAGGTGGCGGTCGTAGCTGCCCTCGCAGTGGCGCAGGTCGGCGACGCTCGTCGCGAAGTGCCGCCCGGCCGCCGAGAGGACCGCCGTCTCGCCCACCTGGCACCCGAGCTGGTAGCCCAGGCCGTGCCGCTTCGCGAGCTGCGCGAGCCGCAGGCTCGGCACGAACCCGCCGCACTTCGACAGCCGGATGTTGAAGAGGTCGCACCACCCGTTCGCGGCGGCGCGCTCGGCGTCGACCTCGCCGCACAGCGACTCGTCGAGCATGATGGGGGTCTTCACTTCCTTCCGAACGGCGGCGAGGCACGCGACGTCCTCGTGCCGCACCGGTTGCTCGACGCTCGTGATCCCGAACGGCTCTAGCTCGCGGATGCGGGCCGCGACCTCGGCCGGCGACCACGCCTCGTTCGCGTCCACCCGCACGTCCATCTTGCGGCCGAGCCAGCGGCGGAACCGCTTGAGCCGCTTCGGGTCGTCCTGCCCGGCCATGCCGACCTTGATCTTGGTCTCGGCGAACCCGGACGCCCAGTACACGAACGGGTAGAACCGCGTCTTCCACCCGCGGGGGTTGGTGAGCACGCCGCTGTACTGCACGCGGTCGCGGAACCGGTACAGCTCCGGCGCGACGAGTTCGGTCACTTTGGTGAGCGGCTCGCCGAACGAGCGGCCGAAGGCGTCGAGCACCGCGAGTTCGACGGCGCACCGGGCCGCGTTCCCGTGGATCATGCGGTCGTCGCCGGGCACGGGCGCGAGTGCGATCTTCTCGGCGAGGTGGACCGCGGCCGGGAAGTCGGGGCAGTCGGCGTCGAGTTGCTTGGCGAACTCGGTCCGCTTCAACAGGTCGAGCGAGAAGTCGATGGTCTCGCCGGTGACGTAGTCGCGGGGGACGCCCTCGCCGAACCCGACGGCCCCGTCGGACAGCACGCACCGCACGACGACGTTGTCCGTCTCGGTGCGGACGTAGGTGGCGTGCGACATCTTCCGCTTGAGCGGGATGCGGACGTGCCGCGCTTCGAGTTCCACGATCCGCATTTCTCGGCCTCGGTCCCAATGGAGAAGTTTGGCGGGCCGCGGTGGGACCGGCGCGGCGAATGTCCTCAAACCGCCGGGGTGCCCAGGTTCGCCAGGCGGCGCAACCGCGATCTTCGGAACGGCCGGCAGGTCCGATTCGCTCACGTCCGAGCCCGCGCGCGGAGGGAGGGACGACGTTGACCCTCGCTCGGCGCTCGGGCTCGGACCAGAGCCGCGAACCGCCGTCAGCCGGCGAACCCGCGGACCGCCTGCTTGCACAGCCAGAACCCGACGCCGACGAGCAGCGCCGCGCTCACGACCGGGAGCAGCTTGAACCACCGGCTGTCCTTGAACCGCGACTGCCCGGCCCGGTGCGCGTGGACGACCGCGACGCCGAGCGCGACCAGCACCAGGCCGAGCCCGAGGCTGAACGCGACGAGCAGCGGGAACGCGAACCCGAGCCGCCCGACCGCGGCCGCCGCGACGAGCAGCAGCACCGCGTCCCAGCACGGCACGAGCCCGCCGCCGAGCCCCATCAGCACGAGCCGCGCCCACGCGGTGTCGGAGCGCGCCGCGGCCGGGTCGGGTCCGTGGTGGTGCGGGTCGCCGTCGCCGTGGTGATGGTGCCCGTGTCCGTCGCCGTGATCGTGGTGGTGATGGTGCCCGGCGAACAGGTGGAAGTGGTCGGCCTGACCGGTCGCGCGGCGGAGCAGGAGCCACAGCCCGACGGCGATGACGAGCAGCCCGGCGACGAGTTGCAGCGCGCTCTGGGCCGCGAGCGGGACGTCGTTGCCGTACACGCCCCACAGCACCGCCGCGACGAGGATCACCGAGCCGGTGTGCGCGACCGTGGTGGCGACCGCGAGGACGACCGCGTGCCGCACGGTGCCGCGCTCGCCGACGAGGTACGCCGCGACGAGCGTCTTCCCGTGCCCGGGGGTGAAGGCGTGCGCCGCGCCGAACAGCAGCGCCGCGAGGAGCATCGCACCCATCCCGAGGCCCGAGTCGAACAGCGCCGGCAGCCCGCGGGCCGCGAGGTCCGCGGCCAAGCCGGGCGGGGGCGGCGCATCGGCGTTCACCACGGGCTCGGGGAGCGGGGCGGGTGCAACCGGCGCGCTCGGCTCTCGCGGCTTCGGCGGCACCGGCAGCCGCACGACGGCCGCTGCCTTCCGCGACAGCGCCACTTGTTCTGGAGTGAGCTTCGCCGAGTGCTGCGTCCGCACGCCGATCGGCGGCTCGTCGGCGTCGAGCAACTCGAACTGCCCGCCGCCGCTGCCCTTGCGATCGACTGTGAGGTTCACGACGCCGGGCTGGTCGGGGAAGGTGGTGTCGTCGACGGCGAGCGCGTGTTCGCCGCCGCCCGGCGGCCACGGCGCACGGAGCGTGATGCGGCACCCCGCGTGCTCGCTCACGGTCACGTCGATGCCGCTCACCGCGAACCGCAGCGGCCGGCCGTCAACGGTCACGCGGAACTGCTCGGCGACATCGGTCGCGATCTGCTTGGCGTAGGCCGTCGCGAGGCTCCGGGCGCTCTTGTCGAGCTTCGCGATCTCGTCCTTCGGGAGCCGCCTGGCCGCGTCGAGGTACAGCGCGAGCGGGCTGAGTTCGAGCGTGTACGCGACCTCCACCCCGGCCCCGGACAGGCGCACCGCGGCCGTGCGGTCGAACCGGACGTCGGTGAGCGGGTGCGCGGCGGCGGCGTGGGCGGAGAGCAGGACCAGCAGCGCGGCGAGGGTTGTGCGGGGAACCATACCCCGCATTATACCGGCGGGCGCGACCGCGGCCGGGCGGCGGGTATACCTGTGGATTTGGGTCGCTGGCCCGGCGAACCCTGAGCGCCAGCGAGGGGGTGGGGCGCACCCCCTCGCTGGCGCTCAGGGTTCGCCCAATTCGGCAGCCGCACCCTGGGCAGCGGTCGCGCTTGTCCCCTTCGCGGCCGGCGGGCACAATGTGCCCCTGACGGTGCGTACCGGAACAGCCCGCGGCCCACTTCGGCGGAGGTGTTTGGTGATCCTGATCTGGCGCGGAGGGTACGTGGATGGACAGTGAAGGTTGTACCCCGGTCGAGGTGCCCGCAGTTCTCCAACTCCGCGACTATGATCTGGCCGTGCGGTGCCTGGAGGTGATCCGCACGCACCTTCCAGCGATCCTCCCGCCCGGCGTTCGTTACCGCATCGACGTGATTCCCCTCTGCCACCACCACCCGGCCAACACCTACCCGGCGTTTGGAGTATTCGGAACCGAGCGGTGGGAAGATGTTGTGGACGCCGAGAGGCGGATCAATGCCTGGGTCGCGGACCGCGGCCTGGAATGGTTAGTGGCGGAGAGCGCGACCGTAACCGCACCGACCTGGGCCAGCCTGCGGGCACCGATCGCCGGCACCGACCCTGACCAGCCCGGCTGACGGTCCGGTATCACACGCCGTCCCCTCTCGAAACTCCTTTCGCCCCGAACCCTTCCCGCCGCCCGCGTGTCTCTGCGAACCCATCTCTCGGAGGCACGCGATGGAGCTGATCGAGTCGAAGTCGATCTTTTCGCCGGCGACCGGGTTCATCAAGCGCGGCGGGTTCGAGTGGACGTGCAACCCGTACATCGGTTGCACCTTTGGTTGTGCCTACTGTTACGCAGCGTTTCTCCCGCAGGCGAAGCGGCCGCCCGAGGAGTGGGGCAGGTGGCTGACCGCGAAGAAGAACGCGGCGGCGCTCGCCGAGCGGCAGGCCCCGAAGGTCGCCGGGCGGGCCGTGTACCTGTCGAGCGTCACCGACCCGTACCAGCCCGCCGAGCGGAGCCTCCTGCTCACCCGCGGCATCCTCGAAGCGCTCGTCGGGCACCAGCCGCGGCTCACCGTGCAGACCCGGGGCCCGCTCGTCGTCCGCGACATCGACGTGCTTCAGCAGTTCCGCAGCGTGCGGGTGAACGTGTCGGTCCCGACCGATTCCGACGAGGTGCGGCGGCGGTTCGAGCCGAAGGCCCCGCCCCTGGAGAAGCGGTGGGCGGCGCTCCACGAACTGCGCGCCGCGGGCATCTCGGTCGGCGTGTGCGTGACGCCGACGCTGCCGATCGCGGACGTCGAGGCGTTCGCGAACCGGCTCGCGGAGTTCCGGCCGGACGTTCTCGTTTGCCAGGACTTCCACGATTCCGGAGGAGGGTTCGGGGCCGACACCGGCGACGCGGCGCTCGCGATCCGCGAGGAGCTTCAGTGGACGCCGGCGAAGTACCGGACGTTTGTGGACCGGTTGCGGCGCGACCAGCACGTCTACGAGGGCGAGGCCGGGTTCTTCCCCCCGCCACAGGTCGAAGCGGCCGAGCCCGTGACGCCGGGGCTGTTCGACGGGGTGGCGTAAGGGGCTGGTGGCACCGATACAGCCGGCTCGGTCGGAATCGTGCGCCTCACGCGGGCCGCCACGGAGGGCGGCCCCTACAAACCAAAGGCGAACTCTCTGGTAGGGGCCGCCCTCCGTGGCGGCCCGCCAATCACCTCCGGCGGATCTTGGCGGATCTGGGCTCGGACGCCCGTGCCACCAATCAGAAGACTCACCGCTCGTCACGTGCTGAGCGCGGGCACCGCGACCTCGTCCTCGGGCGCCGCGGTGACCTGGGCGACCAGCAGCGGCGCGAGTTCCTCGGCCCCCTGGCGGACCCGGGGCGACGGGTCGGCCGATGCGACGGTCACGGCGGCCACGGCCCGCGGGTTCCCGGGGCTGCGGGTGAGGACCGCACGGGCCGCGACCAGCCGGATGCGGACGTTCGGGTCGTCGAGCAGGTGGTCCATCAGGTCCGCGACCTCCTCGGGCGGCGCGAGTTGCAGCGCGACGGCGGCGTTGAGGCGCAGCCCGTCGTTCGGGTCGGAGGCGCACTCCACGAGAAGCGGGACCGCGGCGGGCGGCAGGTCGTCGAGCCGGCTCAGGGCGAAGGCGACGTTCGCACGCACCTGGGCCTCGGGGTCGCGGAGCGCCTCGACGAGCGCGGGGGCGGCGTCGGGCGGCACGGTCGCGGCCTTGATCCACCCGGCCGACGCGACGACGCGGACGTCCCCGCTCGGGTCGACCAGCCCGGCGGTGAACCCCTCGACCGCCTCGGGCGGCTGGATCATCACCAGTGCCCGCACCGCCTGCTCGCGGACCCCGGCCTCGCCGGTTTTCGCGGCCCGCAGCAGCGTCGGCCCGGCGGCGAGCGCGACCGGCCCGAGCCGCGCGAGCGCGATGGCCGCGCACCCCTGCACCAGCGCGCTGTCGTCCTCGGCGAGCATCTGGCACAGCCCGTCGATCACCGGGCCGGTCGCGCCGGCGAGCCGCGGGAGGACGCTCGCGACCTGCACCTTCACGTCGTCGTTCGCGTCGCGGAGCAGCGGGAGCAGGTCGCCCAGCACCTCGTCGCCGGGGCGCTCCCACGACCCGACGGCGGCGGCGGCGGCGGCCCGCACCAGCGGGTCGGTGTCCCGGATCGCCCGGCGGACGAGGGCCAGGGTCGAGGGGGTCGGCTCGCCCAGCCCGCCCAGCGCCCGCACGGACTGGGCGCGGACCTGCCCGTCCTCGTCGGCCGCGGCCCGCTCGACGGCCGACCGCGCGAACGCCGCCGCCGAGCCGAGCTTCCCGATCGCCTCCGCCGCGTTCGCCCGGACCTGCGGGTTGACGTGCCGCAGCGCGTGGACCAGCGCCGTGACGACGCTCTCGCCCGCCCCGTCGCCCATCTCGCCGAGCGCCTCGGCGGCCAGCGCGCTGACCCAACTGTCGGCGTCGCGGAGCGCCCGCACCAGCCCCGGCACGGCGACGCCCGCGGCCGTCTCGCCGATCTTCCCGAGCGCCTCGACCGCCTTGGCCCGGACCACGTCGTTCCCGTCGGCCAGCGCCTCGACGAGCGGCGGCGCGGCGTGCTCGGCGGCGGCCCCGACGTTCCCGAGCGCCTCGGCCGTTTGCGCGCGGACCACGTTGTCGGCGCTGGAGAGCCCGGCGGCGAGCTTCGTGGTCGAGTCGCCGTTGAGCGGCCCCGCGGCGGCCACCGCCTCGGCCGCGGCGGTGCGGACCGCCTCGTCGCGGTCCTGGAGCAGTTCGACCAACTTCTCGACGGCCGGCTTCGCGTCGCCGCCGAGGAGCTTGAGCCCGTTCG
>NZ_JBHYGG010000020.1:0-15737 GCF_051859125.1 Gemmata sp. | reverse complement strand
CGGGGGGGGCGGGGTCCTGTTCCACCAACTCCGCCCCGGCGGGGTGGGGGCGCCCCCCTTGGCGCTTGCCCCCGTGCGGGGGGGGGGCGGGCCCGCCCGCGGCCGGGTCGTCGAGGCAGCTCAGGAGCGACTCGGCCGGCCCGCCGACCTGGCCCATCGCCCCCGCGGCCTGGCACCGCACCGTCTCGTCGGCGTCGCTCAGGAGCGGCACGAGGTGCCCCGCGGCCCCGGCGGCCGGCGACCCGATGCGGCCGAGCGCGTCGGCGGCCTGGCACCGCACCGCCGCGAGGGGGTCGCCCAGCGCCTGCTGGAGCGCGTCGATGGCCACCGCGAGCGGGTCGGCGACCTCGGCCGCGGGCCGGCGACCGAACAGGTGCCACCGGCGGCGGGAGTGCCGGGGCCGCTGCACCAGCCGCGCCCGCTCGGCCTTCACCTCGGCCGCCGCGATCCGCCCGAGCGCCTCGGCCGCGCTGAGCCGCACGAGGTCGCTCGCGTCCCCGACCGCCGCCGCGATCTCCGCCGTCGCCTCGCGCGCCTGCAACAGCCCGAGGGTGCCGGCCGCCACCGCCCGGACGTGCTCGTGCGGGTCGCTTAGGTGCTCGACGAGCGTCGGCACGGTGGACGGCCCGATGGCCGCGAGCACCTGCGGGAGCCGGTCCCGCTGCTCCTTGGTCAGCGAGTCCATCTCCCGGAGCGACAGGAGCAGCGGGCTGATGGCGGCGACGCCGAACTGCGGCAGGGCGTTGCGGGCGCGGTCGTGGATCGGCTCGTGCGGGCTCCAGAAGTCGGTGATCGTCTCGGCGAGGATCCGCCCCTGTCGCACCGACGCGAACACCTGTTGCAGCAGCACCAGGGTGAAGAACGACCGGAACGCCGCGAGCAGCACCGCCGCGGGCCACAGCGCCTTCTGCACGAACGCGGTGTGGACCAGCCGCCGCGAGTCGGCGACGTTGAGCACGTCCACGAGGCTCAGCAGGTTGATGAGCGCGTAGGCGAGGAAGTCCACGAACGCGGGGCGACCGTCGTCCTCGACGCGGTACCAGTGGGCCCCGACGGTCTCGTACAGCGCCTGGTTCAGGAGCGAGAACCCGCAGATGACACTCGCGGTCGCGACGGCCAGAAGCGGGAGCCCGACGCGGTGCCCGTAGCGGGCGAGGGTGGTGGCGAGCGCCTGCCCCTTGGTCGGGTTGTGGACGGCCTTGCGGCCCCGCTCGACCTCGTACCGCTCGATGTCGATGAACATGTACGCGAGGCACGAGGCCAGCCCCATGACGAGGGTGACCGCCGCGCACGCGAGCGCCACCCACGGCTGCGCGTCGGCCGCGAGCGCGCCCAGGACGAGCAGCCCCGCGGACAGCCCGGCGTACACGGTCCAGTCGGCCCACGAGAGGGCCCGCTCCCAGACCCGGAACCCGGTGCGCACGCCCCAGCGGGTGAGCCGCCCGAACAGGCCGAGCGCCCACCCGAGGAGCCCGCTCTGGTAGACCACGGCGACGACCAGCGCAACGACGACGAGGGTCGCGAGGATCGAGTACGAGGAGGAGCGGTGGTCGAGGCGGACGAGCCAGGGGTCCATGGGCAGTTACCACGTCGTGCGGCGGCCAAGGGCGGTATGCGCGAGCTTCGCGAGAGGGTGCCAGAGCAATTGTGGTGCCGCGTGTCCGCGAAGTGAACAGCCGCAGGATAACAATACCCACTTCGCTCCGCGAATCTTCACACCTGGGTCGTTGAGACGTTACTGAGAGCCTGGTAAGCTGGGACGCACTTCGGCCACCGACCGGCCGACCAACGCACTCGCACCCCGCCGCTCTCCCGGCCCGCAGGAGTGACCCCGTGAAGACGCTACGCTTGTGCATCGCGTTCGTGACGCTCTGCGCCCTCGGCGAGAGGGCGGAGGGACAGCCCTCCTACACGTCTACAACCGCAACTGGGTTGTGGAACACGAATCGTTGGAACAATTCAACCGATGGGCCGAGTTACGTCTCCGCGTATACGGCGAACAATCCAGTCTCTTTCACCTCTGGGAGTTACACGTTCTCGGGAATGAGATCGACAGGATCTGTAGATGTTGGCGATATTACGGTTTCGAGCAGTGTGACGATAGCTTTCACCGGCAATTCTGGGACCGTGGGAACCGGGGGCAACGTTCGCACCATCAATGTTGGATCGGGGTCGACTCTCGACTTTTCTACTCAAGTCTTCTCGACCTCATCCGGAACCGGTTTCATGAAGTCTGGGAGTGGAACGCTTGCTCTGGTTGGTGGTGCTTATACCGGAGGGTTCACACTAAACTCAGGGACAGTAATCATGCGTGGGGTAGATGCGATGGGGGCAGGCGCGTCCCACGTCTTGACACTTAATGGTGGAGTGGTCGCATCTAATGCTAATCGCAGCATGACGAGTGCGAAATATGGAGGTGGGATAGTCATTGGCGGCGACGTACAGTTCGGCTCTAAAACCGCCCCTGCGAGTTCCACCGCAGCACTCAGTTTCGCGAACGCAGTCTCTCTTGGCAACACTACTCGAACGCTGACGATCGGCAACGATGGGACGACGACGTTCAGTGGAGTGATCTCGAACACCTCTGGCGGACTTACCATTGCTGCGATCCCGGGCGCAATGGGGCAGATTCGGCTTTCGGGTGCAAATACTTATTCGGGAGCGACTACGATCAATAGCGGTACCCTTGCACTCATCGACAACGGGTCGATCAACAATAGTCCCACCATTATCGTCGGGAGTGGCGCCACGTTGAACGTCGCCGGAACGAACGGTGGGAATTACACATTCGGGGGCGCGACGACGCAAACGCTGCACGGCGGCGGCACACTGATAGGTGCGGCGACTATCGGATCAAACGGAACGGTTGAGGGGGGATCGTCTACCCTGTCTCCAGGGCTCAACGTAGCGACTAGCCTTGCGTTCGGGAGCGGGTCAACTTACTCCGTCAAACTATTTGGGACAAGTTTGTATGACATCAGCTTGCTCTCGGCCGACCCAGGAGCGATTACGATCGATGCTACCCCAAACACCGGCGCACGCCTGCGACTTGATCTTTCGGCCCTTTCGGCCGAGGATGTCGCCACTTTAAGAAGCCTAGGCGCGAATAACTACACCGTCATCCGAGTCGCAAACGGTGGTTCGACCCAGAATTTCCACGAGAGCAACTTCAGCATTTCCGACCTGGGCCACTTCGATTCGTCCGAGTGGACCCTGGTGACCAACCCCAGCAGTGGCGTGCAGCTTCTGTTTACCCCCGTTCCGGTGCCGGAGCCCGCGGCGGTACTCGGTGTGGCGGTCGCGGCGCTGGGCTTCGGCGGGTTCGTCCGGCGGCGGTTCCGCAAGCCGTCCGAACCCGCCAGCGCCGCCTGAGAACGCGACAACGGCCCCGGGGAGCCGGGGCCGTTGTAAGTTGTCGAGACTTTACACCGCCTCGCTGAGCGGGGGCGGCGGGGTCGCGGGGCGGTCGCGGTCGCGGTCGAGGAACCGCACCTGCACCGTCGGGCCGGCGATGTGGTGCAGCAGGTGCCGCGGCAGGTGGCACCGGATCACCACCTCGTTCGACTCGTCGCGGAACTCCTGGCGGTAAACCTCGGCGTGCGCGTTCAGGAACGCCAGGACCTTCCCGTTGCCCGCCTCGGCCACCACCTCGGCGTCGGCGAACTCGGCCGCCAGCGCCTCCATCACCGCGTCCTCGAGCAGGCCCACGCCCTCGCCCGTCAGCCCGCTCACGGCCACCGCCCGCGGGTGGTGCGCCTCCAGCACCTTCAGGACCGCCTGGTCGGTCACCTTGTCGATCTTGTTCAGCACCAGGACCGTCTGCTTGTCGCTGCACCCGAGTTCCTTCAGCACCTCGTTGACCGCCCGGACGTGCTCCTCGGCCTGCGGGTTGCTCGCGTCCACGACGTGGAGCAGCAGCTTCGCGTGCCGGGCCTCCGAGAGCGTCGCCTTGAACGACGCGACGAGGTGGTGGGGCAGCTCGCGGATGAACCCGACCGTGTCGGACAGCAGCACCCGGCCCCAGTCGCGGACGTGCCACTGCCGGGTGCGGGTGTCGAGCGTCGAGAACAACTGGTTCTTGACGTGGACCCCCGCCTTCGTGAGCGTGTTCATCAGGTGCGACTTGCCGGCGTTCGTGTAGCCCACCAGCGAGACCGTGTGCTCGCCGGCCCGGCTCTTCACCTCGCGCTCCTTGCGGGCCTGGACCTCGGCCAGCTTCGCCTTCAGGTCGCGGATCCGGCCGCCGACCAGGCGGCGGTCGCTCTCGAGCTGCGTCTCGCCCGGCCCCCGCAGCCCGATGCCGCCCCCCTTCTGCCGCGACAGGTGGGTCCACATCTGCTTCAGCCGCGGGAGCGAGTACTCGAGCTGCGCGAGTTCGACCTGGAGCCGCGACTCGACCGTCTGGGCGCGGGTCGCGAAGATGTCGAGGATCAGCTCGCTGCGGTCGAGCACCTTGACGCCGACCACCTTCTCCAGGTTGCGGGCCTGGGCCGGGGACAGGTCGTTGTCGAAGATCACCACGTCGGCGTCGCTGCTCTGCACCAGTTCGGTCAGCTCGCCGAGCTTGCCGGTGCCGATGTACGTCGCGAGCTGGACCTCGTGCCGCTTCTGGGTGAGCTCGCCGACCACGGTCGCGCCGGCGGCGTCGGTGAGCCCGCGGATCTCGTCGCACGGGTCGTCGGAGAGCCACGGCCGGTCGGGCAGCGCGACGCTGACCAGGACCGCCCGCTCGGACGCGACCGACATGTCGTCCCGCTGGGTGTCGAATGCTCTGCTGATATGCGTTCCCCTTCGGGTGGGAGTGGTTCGGGAATCGTGACCGGTTCGCACCGCGGGCGCCAAAGCCTGTTCTGTAGACACTAAACACCTGAACTTGAAAACGAAACACCAAAACGGAATCCGCCCGGGGGTTAGAGCCCCCGGGCGGAAAGAAGGTTCAGGTCGAACCCGGTTTACTGCGGTGCGGCGTCACCTCGCCTCGGAGCCCGGGATCAGGGCGACCTTGGGCATGGTGACCGCCTTGCCGGTGCCGAACACCGGGTTGACGTGGAAGTCCATCGTCTGGCGGGCGGCGTTCACCTTCACCGAGGCCCGGAGGTCGGCGCTGGCCCCGAGCCCGGGGAACCGCTTCTCGGTCGCCTCGTTGACGCCCTGGAGGGTCGGCCCGACCCGGGTGGCCGTGCCCGCCGCCGGGCCGCCGAACCCGCCGCCGAACCCCGACGTCTCGGGGGCGCGGGTCGCCTCGGCCCGCGCCTCGTCGGTGTGGAGGACCGCGTCGACGTCGGCGGAGACCGCGGCCAGTTCGGTCCGCGCGCCCGCCTCGAGCTTCACGGCGACCGGCTTCGGGTCACTCAGGTTGACCGTGAACAGGTCGTGCGACTCCTTCGGGGTGCCCTTGAACTTGGTCACCTTCACGGTGGCGGTGCCGCCGATCGGCTTGCCGAACGCCTGCTTCACGGTCACCGTGTAGGTGCCCTTGAACGCCAGGGCCGCGGCGTACTGCTCGGCCCGGTCCCCGCCCTGGCCGAGCACGTCGCACTTGAGCACGCCCCCGCCCGAGGTCCGCTTGTGGGTCGCGGAGCACACGGACCCGTTCGGCTCGGCGACGACGAGGTCGAGGTCGGCCGCCCCCTGCCACAGCAGCTCGATGACGAGGTCCCGCTGGGTGTGCTCGGTCATCGCCTTGCGGAGGTCGTCGGCCCTCTGGCCGGCCCTCTCGGCCTTCTCCACGAGCCGGGGCAGGCGGGCCTTCACCTGGTCGTGGTAGTTGATGCCGTCGGTGGTGTTCCAGTCGCGGGCCTGGAGCCCCTTGACGGCCCACACCACGGCGTCGGTGGTCACGTCCTTGCCGGCCTCGGCGTAGGCGAGGGCGTTGGCGTAGGCGGTCGGCTGGTCCGGGGCGCACTCGGCGGCCCGCTTGCAGAACGCCACGGCCTGGGCGTGGTTCTTCAGGTCGGCCTCGGCCCGCGCGGCCTTGAGGTACGCCTTCGCGTCGCCCGGGTCGAGGTCGATCCCCGACACCGCGGCCCGCTCGACCTCGGCGGCGTCGGCCTGCTTGGTGGCGGCCAGGGCGACGGCCAGCGACTCGTGGACCCAGTCGTCGGTGGCCAGCCCCTTGCGGAGCGCGCCCTTGAGCACCTCGCTCGCGTGCCCGAACTCGTCCAGCTCCATGAGGAACTCGGCCGCCGCGACGATCAGGCCCGGGTCGGTCACGGTCATGTCGATGGCCGCGTTCCACATCTGCTTCGGGTCGTTGCCGAGCTTCTTGCGGAGCGCCACCTCGTCGACCTTCGGGTTCACGAGCCCCGGCTTCGCGGCCGCGACCGCGGCCGGCGGGTTCTTCGGGGTCTTGGGGTCGTTCCCGGCGACCGCGTTGGGGTTCCGCGGGTTCACCGGGCCGAGCGCCATGCCCTCGGCCTTCTTGAGCTTGATCGACGCGGCCGGGTGGTACCGGCTCGTGCCCCGGATGATGAGGGCGCGGGCCGGGGGGTAGTACCCGAGCGAGTTGAGCTGGTTGGCCGCCAGCAGCGGGGCCTCCATCGGGGCGTTCGGGTCGACCGGGACGCCGGCGTTGGGGTCCTGGGCCCACTCGCCGCGGGCCACCGTCTCCTTGATGAGGTTCAGGAGCAGCTGGCTCTGGTCGCCGCCCTGGATGCCGAACTGGCCGCCGAGGTTGCCGAACTGGCCGAGCTGGCCGCCGCCGACGCCCAGGCCGCCGGCCCCGAACCCGAGGTTCTGCTGGGCCGGGTTCCCCTGGCCGAGCATGGCGAGCACGCCGTTCTGGCCGCCGGCCCCGTTCTGGCCGCCGCCGAACTGGCCCCCGCCGCCGCCGAACTGGCCCCCGCCGCCGTTGTTGCCGAAGAAGTTCGCGGCCCCGATGACCTGGCCGAAGATGGCCAGCTGCGACTGCTGGAACTGGAGGTTCTGGGTCAGGGTCTGCTGGTTCACCGAGCTGGGGATCGGGATCACCAGGTCGGCGACCGGGAACACCCGGGTCACCTTCTCCTCGAGGCGGCGGCTGAACGTCGTGATCTCGACGTAGTCCGGGCGGACGATGTACGTCGCGTTCATCGACAGGAGCACGATGTCGAGGAACGTGCCGAGCTTGAGCCCGCGGAGCTGGGTGGCCGCGAGGTTGGGCTTCTTCTCCTTGATGTCGTTCACCTGCTCGGCCTTGAAGTTCTCCTCCATGATGACGAACGAGACCGCGTACCGCTTCGAGAGCTTCTGGAGCAGCTCGAACAGCGGGATGTCGTTCAGGTTCCCCTCGTCGAGCTGGACCTCCTGGTCCTCGATCAGGCTCCGGAGCTGGAGCTGCGACTGGGTCGGGGACGGGCCGAGGTTCGAGTTCAGGTACGCGTCGCGGCGGAGCGACGTGAGCTCCCGCCACACGGCGGCCGGCGGGAAGTGGACCGGGGGCTCGTCGGGGTACGGGATGTGCGACTTCTCGGCCTGCATCATGGTGAGCAGGAACCGGTCCTCGCGGATGCGGACCAGCTCCCGCCACTCGCGGAGCTGCGTGGCGTGCTGGCCGATGATGTAGCTGGCGACCGCCGCCGGGGGGACCGTCTGGCCCCGGGCGACCCGCTCCTGGATCATGAGCTGGGCCTCCTGGTAGGCCAGCTCGAACCGGGCCTGCTTCATCAACTGGCGGAACTGGTCGATCCGGTTCTTGGTCCGGGCCTCCTCGTCCTGGGCGCGGTCGAACTCGTTGAGCCGCTGGCGGGTCTTGGCGATCGCCTCCCGCTCGGCCGCGGCCTGGCGCTTGACCTCGGCCCCCTTCAGGAAGATCTCGCGCATGACCGCTTCGAGGTCGCCGGTCATCTGGCCCCGGGCCGCGTTGCCGATCGCGTCGTAGGCCGCGATCTCGTCCCGCTGCCGCTTCAGGTCCTGGTACGCGGTGTCCGGGTCGGTGCGGAGGAGCTGGCGGGCGCGGCGGATGGTCGCGTCCACGAGCACCCGGTACCGCTGCTCCTCGACCTGGCGGCGGGCGGCCGCCTCGCGGAGCACGTCGTCGGGCTGCGGGGTGCCGGCCGGGGGCTTCGGCGCGTCACCGGCCGGGGCCGGGACGGGCGGGTCCTGGCGCACCTTGGCCAGCGCCGCGACCTTCTTGGCGATCTCCTCCCGCGACAGCCCGACCCCCTGGTGGACGAGCTCGCGGACCGTCTGCACGGCGGCGATCTGGTGCTGGACCTCGTTCTTGTTCAGCTTCCCGGCCTTGAGCTTCTCCAGCAGGGCGAGGCCGGCGACCGCCTCCTCGTCGTTCGGGTCGATCTTCTTGGCGGCCCCGAACAGCTTGCCCGCGTCGTCCCACTGCGACTGGGTGATGGCCCACACCGCCTGGACGAGGAACTCCTCCTTGTACAGCTTCACCTGCGTGCTGGCGAGCGCCAGGGCGCGGTCCGATTGCAGCATGGCCGGGGCGTCCTTGTGGGGCGCGTCCCGCCACTGGTCGAGCATCATGTTCAGGAAGAAGTGGTCGATCTGCGCCGCCGGGAGCTTCTCGCTCAGGCTCAGGGCGACCGGGCGGCCCGCGGCGAACCCGTTGACCGTCAGGGTCACGGCCTCGACCGGGCGGGCCATCTTGCCCATCACCAGCGTGGCCCGGTCGGCCCGCAGGGGCGGGAGCTTGGTAGGGTACACCTCGCCGACCTCGGCCCCGAACTTGAACTTGTCCACCTTCACGACCGGGGTGTCGATCGCGGCGACGAGCCGGGCGACGAACTCGCCCCGCTTGGTCGGGTTGGCGAGGTCCTCCTGCACGCGGACGACGGCCCCGCCGGTCTGCGCGGCCAGGCCGTGCAGGTTCTGCGGGTTCACCTTCACGCCCAGGGGCACGGCGAAGAACCCGACGTCGGCGTTGTCCATCCGGGTGCCGAGCGCGAGCCGCTCGTCCTCGGTGACCGGGCTGAACGCGCTGTCGCCGTCGCCGAGGAGCAGCACGACCTGCTGCCGGCCGCGGGCCGGGGCGATCGTGGCCAGCGCCCTGGAGAGGGCGGTCTTGAGGTCGGTCGCGCCGGACCCGTACTCGACCTCGGTGAGGGCGACGGCGGCCTCGCGGACCTCGTCGGCCTTCGCGGCGAGGAACCCCTTGGTGAGGGGGCGGGTCGCGGCCGGGGTGCTGGCCACCCACACGCTGACGCGGTCGCCGGCCCCGAGGGCGTCGGTCAGGCCGCTGAGCACCTGGCGGGCCTGCTGGAGCGGGCGGCCGGCCTGGCTGGCCGAGGCGTCCACGACCACGAGGACGTCGCGCGGGCGGGCCGGGCCGGCGTCGACGGTCGGCTTCACCTGCCAGGCGAACAGCAGTTCGCCGTCCCGGGGCTGGTAGGTCAGCGCCGGGAGCTTGCTGAACTTGGTGAGGACCAGGTCCTCGACGACGCGGCCGCCGTCGGGGCGGTCGCCCGACTTGGCGGGGGCGACCCCCGGTCGGACGTCGCCGAACAGGGATGTGCCGAGGGCGGTGAGGGTGGCGGCCACCCCCAGCACCACGGGCAGCACCCGAAGGCGTTTCAGGAAGGTCATGCCCTGCGCTCCTACTGGTGGACGGGGGGCGGTCGCGGTCGCCCCGTCCGGGTGAGTAACAAAGGTGGCCCGAGTGTCAGACACGGTTCCCGGGGGGTGCCACAGGTATCGCCGGTTCGCGGGGGCCGCGGCCCCGGGAGGTGCGGGTACAATTTTGACCCGTCCCGCCCCCGTCCGCAACCCCGACCCCGGTAACCGCGTCAGTCCCCGTGGGCAAGTCTACCCGGTGTAACGGTCCGCCTCGGCCGCCGTTGGCGGGTTCACCGGAACAGTGCGCCGGGCATCGGGTTACCCGCCCTTCTCCCGGCCGAACCCGCACGACCGGCCGGGAAATCTGGGCGAGCCGTGCCGGTTGTCGGCCGGCGGGCGTCCCGGTCGCCACGAGGGGTGAGAACGCCCGGGCGGTTCCGGCAAGTGGGGCGGTGGTAGCAACCCCGCCTTTCGAGTTGACTTACAGTTTCGGACGACCTACGCTGATTGAGGCAGGATCGAAGGATTTTTCCGACGCGGCTGCCGGCCAAGCAGCCCCCTCGGCCCCCGGGCGCGGCACACCGCCCCGGCGAGGTTTCTCGACCCGATCGCACGCCATTTCCGAGAACACGCGCGCATGTCACCCAACCCATCCGAACCGACCCCGGCCATGTCAGCAGCGGCGCTCCGAGCGCGGCTCCTGTCGTCGGGACCGCCCGCGGCTCCGATGAACACGCCCAAGCCGGGTGCCCTGCCGGAGCCCGAGGACGAGCAGGAGCTCGAAGCGGAGCCCGAGCCCGACCCCGAACCGCTCCCCCGCGCCCCCGCGGCCCCGCAGCAGAACCTGTTGACGAAACTGCGGATGCCCGGGAGCAAGTCCGGCCCGCAGGCGCCGCAGGCCCGCGGGGGCGTCCCGCAGGTGCCCGTGGTCTCCGAACCGATGGCCCGGCCCCCGCAGGGGTGGCGGCCGACCGGCCCGGCCCCCGTCCCGGGCTACGGCCCGCCCCCGGGCTACGGCCCGCCCGGCTACGCCCCGCCCCCGGGCTACGGCCCCCCGCCCGGCTACGGCCCGCCCCCGGGCTACGGTCCCCCGCCCGGCTACGGGATGCCCCCCGACGGCCAGGGGGGCGAGCAGCAGCCCCGCTACGACGACGGCGCGGCGCAGGCCGCGGCCCAGGCGGCGCAGGAGGCCCAGCGGCTCCGGTCCGAGAACAAGGAGCTCCGCAAGCTGCTCGACGAGATGAAGCACCTGCTCCAGGAGGCGAGCGAGTCGGAGCACAAGCTCGTCGAGAAGGAGAAGGAGTTCGAGGCGGCCCTGACCGACAAGGAAAACCAGATCTCCGAGCTGAACGCGCAGCTGATGGCGATCGAGGAGCAGATCGCCCGGGGCGAACTGGCCCCGCCCCCGCCGGTCCCGAAGACCCGCACCGAACTCGAGGAGTGGGCCGACGAACTGGAGAAGGAGAACGCCAAGCTCCAGCAGGACCGGAAGCGGTTCCAGGAGGAGCGGACGCAGCTCCGCGAGGACGAGGAGGCGCTCGAGAAGCAGATGCGCGACATGGAGGTCTCCATGTCCAAGGAGCGGTCGCTGCTCGCCCGCCAGGAGACCGAACTCAAGCGCCTCAGCGCCGAGATCCAGCACGAGCTCGAACTCATGCAGCGCGGCGACGCGAACCTCCGCGACCACCTGAAGAAGTTCGAGCGCCGCGCCCAGGAAGTGATGACCAAGTCGCCCGGCGGCGGGGGCAGCCCCCCGCCCCGACGGTAAGGCGACTCGGGCGAGCGGGGGGCGTGAGCCCCCCGCGTTCTTTGAGTGACGGGCGCAGTACGCGGGGGGCTCACGCCCCCCGCTCGCCGTTGATGGCTACGCCCGCTCCTTCCGCGTGCCGACGTACACCAGCACGGCCGCGAGCGCCCCGAACATCACCACCGACACCACCTTCGCCCACGCCACCTCGTCGGGCTTCCACTCCGCGTCGCCCTTCGCGTTCTTCTCGCCGAACAGGTGCATCCCGAGGTTGATCGCGTCGTTGAACCCGTCGGGCAGGAACGCGAAGAACGCGATGACGAGCCCGCACAGCGTCCCGCCGGCGATGAGCCCGCTGGCCAGCAGCACCCCCGGGCTCGTCTCGGACTCGGCGTCCGACTTCGGCTTGCCGCGGAGCAGGTCGGTGACCCACCGTACCACGCCGCCGACGAAGATCGGCAGCGTCGACCCGAACGACAGGTACATGCCGACGGCAACCGGCAGGGCCGACACGCCGCACAGCTCCAGGGCCAGTGCGACCATCACCCCGATGAGGATGAGCGCCCACTGGAGGGTGCCGCCGAGGATGCCCTCGATGATGTTCGCGAACAGCCGCGGCTGCGGGGCCGTGAACTCCTTCGGGGCGTCCTTGTCGTTGTCCATCGTCTTCAACTCGCGGGAGATCGGCAGGTCGGTGCGGTACACCGGGGTCCCGGCGTCGCTCACCAGATAGCGGCCGGCCGCGAGCCCCTCGTACTCGCCGTCGCGGGCGTGGGTGACGCGGTACGTGTTCGCGTCGGCCTTCCAGCCGGGCTTGCCGTCGCTCCCTTCCTCGTCGCGGTCGTACGGCCGGCCGGGTGCCTCGCGGGGGGCGTCGGCCGGAACCTTCAGCACCACGCCCGCGGGCACCCCCTGCTTCGTGTAGTGCGCGCCGGCCGCGTTCAGCGCGAGCATCGTCAGGCCGATCACCAGCGCCGACGTGACCGCGCCGATCAGGATGGCCCACTGCTGCTTCGACGGCGTCGCGCCGACGAGGTAGCCCGTCTTCAGGTCCTGTGACGTCGTGCCGCCGTTGCTCGAGGCGATGCACACGACCGCGGCCACGGTGAGGGCCGTCAGCATCGCCTCGTGCCCGCGCTGGCCCAGGACGTAGAAGATCGAGCACACGAGCAGCAGCGTCGCGATGGTCATGCCCGAGATCGGGTTCGACGAACTGCCGACCTCGCCCGTGAGCCGGCTCGACACGGTGACGAACAGGAACCCGAACAGCAGGATCATTCCGGCCCCAACGAGCCCCTGGAAGTTCAGCCCGAGGCCCAGTTGCGGGACCGCCGCCAGGATCAGGATGAGGGCGACGCTCCCCCAGAGGACCACGGTCATCGGCAGGTCGCGGTCGGTGCGGGCCGCCGCGACGGCCCCGCCCGCGGCGCGGCTCGCCCGCAGATCGCGGAGCCCGGCGGCGACCGACCCGAAGATCAGCGGCAGCGCCCGGAACATGCTGATGATGCCGCCGGCCGCGACCGCCCCGGCCCCGATGAACCGCAGGTACGTCCGCCGGATGTCGTCCGGCTCCATGTTCTTGATGAGACCGGCGTCCGCGTCCCGGGCCATCTCGACGGCCGGGACGACGAACCCGCCCGCGACCGCGAGGTGCCCCGGCGCGTCGGCGACCTTCCGGCTCGCCGGGGCGACCGGCTCGTCGAGCTTCGCACCGAACGTGGCGATGGCCGGGCCGAGGACGAGGTACGACAGCACGGCCCCGGCCATCATGAGGCAGGCGATCCGCGGGCCGATGAGGTACCCGACGCCGAGCAACTCGGGGGCGAGTTCCCCGCGGACCTCGGACCCGTTGATTCCGGTGCGAGTGCCCGTCGCCTCGTCGGTGCGGTACAGGTTCGTCGCCGGCTCGGCCGCCCACAGCTTCGTCGCCGCGGTCAGGAACTTGTGGACGAGCGCGATGCCGAACCCGACGAACACCATCTTCGCGGTCGCGCCGCCCTTCTCGCCGGCGACCAGCACCTCGGCGCACGCCGTCCCCTCGGGGTAGATCAGCTTCCCGTGCTGCTTCACGATGAACGCGCGCCGCAGCGGGATCATCATGAGGATGCCGAGGACCGCGCCGAGGACCGACACGGTCATCACGCGGACCGGGTCCATCTCGAATCCGAGGAGCAGCAGCGCCGGCATGGTGACGCCGACGCCGAACGCGATGCTCTCGCCGGCGCTGCCCGCGGTCTGCACCACGTTGTTCTCGAGGATCGTCGTCTTGCGGACGTTGAACGCCTTCGAGATGGCCCGGAACAGCGTGATCGACAGCACCGCGATGGGCACCGACGCCGAGACCGTGAGCCCGACCTTGAGCACGAGGTACAGCGACGACGCGCCGAAGACGATGCCCAGCACCGTCCCGGCGAGGACGGCCGGCAGGGTGAACTCCGGCGGCGACTCGGCCGCGGGCACGAACGGCTGGTGCGGGGGCGGCTCGGGCGAGCCGGGGGCGTCCGCCCTCGGGCTGGTGGGTTCCGACATTTCGGCGCTCGGTTGGGTTCACGGGACGAGCAGATAGAATCACCCGTGACCGCGTTCGAGGCAAGGGCCGCCGCGGTTCACCCGCACCGACGCGCCCCGCGTCCCACCCGCCAGAGGTTCCCATGCGTACCCGATTGCTGTTCGCCGCCCCCGCACTCGCGCTGGTGCTCGCGCTCGCCCCGACGGCCCGCGCCGAGGACGAGCACCCGGTCGTCAAGCTGGTGAAGGGGAAGGTGAAGGACGCGAAGAAGCCGTTCGCGCTGATCGTCGAGTTCAAGGTCCAGGCGGGCAAGGAGAAGGAGGCCGAGGAGGCGATCGCGCCGTGCCTGATCGCGACCCGCAAGGAGCCGGGGTGCGTCGCGTACTACCTGAACCGCGACCCGGACCAGCCGCAGATGTTCATCATGTACGAGCAGTTCAAGAGCGTCGAGGCGCTCGCCGCCCACCTCAAGGAGAAGCACACGCAGGCGCTGCTCACGACCATGGGCACACTCACCGACGGCGAGCCGAAGCTGAAGGTGTTGACCGTGCCGGAGTGAGGGAAGAAGAGGACAGAGGTCAGAAGTCAGAGGACAGAAATCAGGAAGAGAGAACAGAGTTGAAGCAGCGAAGGCTTCTTGCTCTGTCTTCTGCCGTCTGCCCTCTGTCCTCTGTCCTCTGACTTCTCACTTCGGCGGTTCGTCGAACCCGTGCTGCTTGCGGTGGTACGGGCCGTCGAAGTCGATCGTGCTCTTGAACCGCTCGTGGCGGCCGTCGCCGGCGTGCGGCTTCACCTTGGCCAGCAGCTTCTCGAGTTCGTCGCCCTGCATCGGCTTGAAGTTCCGGGCGGTGGCGACGTTCTTCTTCAGCACGTCCATCGAGTCCATGCCGCTGACGACCGAGACCACGTCCTGCGACATCGCGAACCGCAGGCACTCTTCGGCGGTGGCGACGCCCTCCTTCACGATCTTCCCCTTGCCGCCGCCGAGCGCCTTCATGCCGATCACCGCCGTGCCCTGCTTCTTCGCCGCGGGGATCACCTGCTGCGCGAAGCTGCGGTAGAAGTGGTCGCACACGTTGATCGGGCACTGGACCGTGTCCCACTTGTGGACCGGCATCATCTTCAGGTGGATGTGCGGCGACTTGTGCCCGGTGAACCCGACGTGCTTCACCTTCCCCTCCTTCTGCATCTTGAGCAACTCGGCGAGGCCGCCCTGCTCGGCGACCCACTCGGGGTCGTTGTCCCAGTTGATCTCGTGCATCTGCATCAGGTCGATGACATCGGTCTGGAGCCGCTTGAGGCTGTCCTCGATCTGCTTGCGGACCTCCGGCCCCTTGCGGGAGCACACCTTGGTCATCAGGAACACCTTCTTGCGCCACTTGCCGCCGTCGGCCGCGAGCGCCCGGCCCATGATTTCTTCGCTGCCGCCGTCGTGGTAGTCCCAGCAGTTGTCGAAGAAGTTCACCCCCTCGTCGATGGCGGCGTGCATGATCTTGACGGCCTCGTCCTTGTCCTTGACGTCGCCGATGTGCCACCCGCCGAGGCACAGGATCGACACGCGGGCGCCGGTGTTGCCGATGGGCCGCATCGGCAGCCCTTCGCCGGGCTTCTTGTCGTCGGCGCTCGCGGAGGCGGCGCCGATCGCGGCCGCGGCCGTGGCGGCGACGCCGGCGTGGAGGAACTCGCGGCGGGTCTCGTCGGTGGGAAGGTCGGTCATGGGGTCGTGCTCCGTCGGGCGAGGGGTGGGAAGTGACGGTAGACGCGAGCATACCGCGCGCCGCGGGGAACCGCACGCGGTAGTTTGAAAGACAGAGAAGCGATGGGACGCGGATCGCGGATGAAGGACGGGATCAAGAGGATCGTACAGGACCGTGCTCGGTTGAAACTATTGGTGGTTGGCGGGCCGCCACGGAGGGCGGCCCCTACGAGAGGACTCGCGTTTGGTTTGTAGGGGCCGCCCTCCGTGGCGGCCCGCGTGAGGCGCACGAC
>NZ_JBHYGG010000019.1:0-24071 GCF_051859125.1 Gemmata sp. | reverse complement strand
TTCGTGCCTGCCTCCAGACGCCTTCGGAGGCAGGCACGAATGCCTGCCCCACCAACAAAGAAACGAATCCCTGCGATCCGGTGTCACTTCCCGTTCCGCACGCCGCGGCCCAACAGCGACTCGCCCAGGTGGTCCGCCAGGTCGCCCGGGTCGGCGTACACCTCGTCCGCGGCCAGGTCCGCGGCCCCCCACCCGCCGCACCGCAGCGCGATCACCCGGACGCCCGCCCGCCGCGCGGCCTCCACGTCGTAGGGCGTGTCGCCGAGCATCGCGATCTGCTCCCGCGGCAGGCCGAGCTTGTCGATCGCGGCGTGCAGGATGTCCGGGTCCGGCTTCGATTGCTCGGCGTCGTCGGACGACGTGGCCGACTCGATCCACCGGTCGGCGCCGCACACCCGCAGGAGCGGTTCCAACTCGGCCTTCTTCGCGGACGTGGCGACGACCAGCCGCAGGTCGCGCTCGGTCAGGTCGCGGAGGAGCCGCTCGACCCCGGGGGTCGGGTGCAGGTGCGGCACGAACTCCGTGAGGAAGATCTGTGCCCGCCGCTCGGCCACCCGCTTCCCCTCGCCCCGCTCGGCGTCGAGGTCGCTCACCCGCGGGAGCAGCTTGTCGCCGCCCATGCCGATGAGCGGGCGCACGGCCGAGAACGGCACCTCGCGGCCGCTCTCGGCCAGGGCCTTGACCCAGGCGCGGGCGTGGGCGTCGTTGCTGTCGACCAGGGTTCCATCAATGTCGAGGAGGACGGCGTGTATGTGCGTCATGGTGCGGGGCCTGGATGGGATTGAGACGTGAGCGCGGGGCGGGCCGGGGGCGCCCGGGCCGGCCCGGGCGGGACACGTGACCCCCACGCGATTGCGGTGCCGATTCCGCGGCGGCCGGGCGAACGGGGCGATTTTCCCCGGCCGGCGGCGGCGGGAGCCGGCACAGCGGTTGCACGGATGGCCCGCTGGTCCCTTCCACCATCGGGGTTCCTCATGGCCACAACCTTGCTCGCCGCCGCCGCCAAGTCGGCCGCCGGGCCGCGGTCCGCGGTCGCCCGGGCCGTCGACGCGCTCCCGCAGGCCCGCACCAACGTCAGCGCCCCGGAGCGGGTCGTCTCGCTCGTCGCCGGCGGCGCGCTGGCGGCCCTCGGGTTCGACGGCCGCGGCCCGTCGGTCCTCTCGTCGCTCGTCGGCGGGTACCTCCTGTACCGCGCCGCGACCGGGAACTGCCCCGCCTACCAGGCGCTCGGCGTCAGCGGGTCGGACGCGACGGCCCCGAACAGCAGCATCGCGGCCCGGCACGGCACCCGCATCGACCACACGGTCGTGGTGAACAAGCCGGCCCGCGAGGTGTACCGGTTCTGGCGGGACCTCGAGAACCTGCCGCGGTTCATGACGCACCTGATCGACGTGGACACGACGACCGACGGGCAGTCGCTGTGGACGGCCCGCGGCCCGCTCGGGATCCGGGTCCAGTGGGAGGCGAAGCTCATCGCCGACGAGCCGGGCAAGGTGATCTCGTGGCAGTCGCTCGACGGGGCCGACGTGGACACGGCCGGGTCGGTCCACTTCACCGAGGTGCCCGGCAGGGGGACGGAGGTGCGGGTGGCCCTGAAGTACGACCCGCCGGCCGGCAAGCTCGGCGCCGCCGTCGCGCGACTGTTCGGCACCTCGCCGGAGGCCCAGATCCGGGCCGACATGGAGCGGTTCCGGCACATCGTGGAGACCGGCGAGGTGCCCCGCGACGGCGGCACCCGGAGGGGGTGATGGGCGCGTTCGACCTCCCGGAGTGGGCCGCCATCTTCGCCCCGGACGCCCCGCTCCTGGGGTCGTTCGTGCGCGGCTCGGTCGTGTACCTGGCGCTCATCGTGCTGTTCCGCGTCGTCCTCCGCCGGCAGACCGGGTCGATCGGCCTGCCGGACATCATGCTGGTGGTGCTGCTCTCCGAGTGCGTGTCCTCGGCCCTTTCGGCAGAAGCGAAGTCCGTCCCGAACGGGCTGGTCGCTGTGTTCGCGCTCCTGTTCTGGAGCTACGCCCTCGACCGCCTCGGGAACCGGTGGCCGTGGTTCCAGCGGCTCCTCGAACCGCCGCCCCTGGCCCTCGTCCGGGACGGCCGGCCGGTCCGCGCGCACCTCGACCGCGAGGGGATCACCGGCGACGAGTTGATGGCCCAGGTCCGGGCGGGCGGAGTCGACGACCTGACGCGGGTGAAACTTGCGACGCTCGAGTCGGACGGGAGCGTCAGCGTCGTCGAGCGGGACCCCGGCGACCCGCCGGCGCGGGCGTCGAAGGCGGCCCGCGCCGCGGACGCCGTGGTCGACCCGGCCGGCCCGCCCGGTTTCGACGCGGCGGTCAAGACGTTCCTCGCCGCCGCCGCCCGCGTGCAGGAGGCAGTGGCCTGGCACGAGGAGCGGGCGACCGAACACAAGGCCGCCGCGCGGGCGGCACGCGACCTGCTCGCCCGCCACGGGGTCCGAACGGCTCGGACCCCGCCCCCGACCCGCACCGAAAATCCCGCCCAGGAGTCCACCCCGTGAGCGCGACGCAGACGGAACCCAAGGGCCCCATGGCCCCGCAGAGCCAGCCCAAGCCGGGCCTCGACTCGAAGATGGACCCGAAGCCGCGGTTCCTGGCCCCGCTGTACAAGGGGGCCGAGAAGCTGAAGGGAAAGGCCGCGCTGATCACCGGCGGCGACTCCGGGATCGGCAAGTCCGTCGCGGTGCTCTACGCCCGCGAGGGGGCCGACGTGGCCATCGTGTACCTGCCCGTCGAGCAGTCCGACGCCGAGGAGACGAGG
This sequence comes from Gemmata sp., assembly GCF_051859125.1. Lineage (NCBI taxonomy): Bacteria > Pseudomonadati > Planctomycetota > Planctomycetia > Gemmatales > Gemmataceae > Gemmata > Gemmata sp. Next base: position 21,293 of record NZ_JBHYGG010000019.1, on the reverse strand, counting down.
GCGGCGGTCGAGGCCGAGGGCCGCAAGTGCCTGCTCCTGCCCGGGGACGTGAAGGACCCGAAGTTCTGCCGCGACGCGGTGGAAAAGACGGTCGCCGCGTACGGCCGGCTCGACGTGCTGGTCAACAACGCCGCGTTCCAGGAGACGCAGCAGAAGCTGGAGGACATCACCGACGAGCAGTTCGACACCACGTTCCGGACGAACATCTACGGATACTTCTACATGGCGAAGGCGGCGGTCGCGTACCTGCCGAGGGGCGGCGCGATCGTGAACTGCGGCTCGATCACCGGGCTGGAGGGGAACAAGACGCTGATCGACTACGCGGCGACGAAGGGCGCGATCCACGCCTTCACAAAGTCGCTGGCGCAGAACCTGATCGACCGCGGGATCCGGGTGAACTGCGTGTCGCCGGGGCCGATCTGGACCCCGCTCCAGCCGGTGTCGAAGCCGGCCGAAAAGGTCGCCGAGCACGGCGCGGGGACGCCCCTGGGCCGGCCCGGCCAGCCGGAGGAGGTGGCCCCGGCGTTCGTGTTCTTCGCGTCGGAAGCGGACAGCAGTTACATCAACGGCGAGATCCTGACGCTCCTCGGCGGCGAGGTCCGCGCGGGGTAACCCACGGGAGACGAGCGCGAGTTCCGCGCGGAGCGACGAACCGAACTCGGGGGGCTCATGCCCCCGCTCGCCGTAACGGCCGCACTCCGGCACACCGATTGCCGCTCCGGGCGGTTGTCTTTCGGTCGCCCCGCTCCGCACCGCCCGCTCACGACGAACAGGCCGGCACGCCGACAGCAGGACGATCGTACCAGGGAGCCCACCCGTGGACGCGGTCACCGCACGCCCCGATCCGACCGGCCCCCGCTTCGACATCGACCCGTTCCGGGCCGTCGTCTGCCTCTGGCTCGTCGCGCTCCACCTCTACGCCGGCGAACTCAACGCCGTCCTGTCCGAGCGGCTCGGGCCGCGCGGGGCCGCCGGGGTACTCAACGTCCGGCTCGGCGTCGAGAGCTTCTTCGTGCTCGCCGGGTTCATGCTCGCACACACGCTGCGGCCGCAGCCGGGGGAGCGGGCCGCGCTGGGCCTGTACCTCGCCCGCCGGTGCGTGCGGCTGCTGCCGCCGTACTGGGTGGCCGTGCTCCTCGCGGCCGCGAACCTGTGGCTCGCCCGGGTCCTGGTCGGGGGCGGGCGGGCGGCCCCGGGGGCCGGGGACGTGGCCGCGCAGATGTTCCTCGTGCAGGAGGCGTTCGGGGTCCGGGAGGCGGCCGTCGGGTTCTGGTCGCTTGTCGCGCTGGAGCAGTTCTACCTGCTCTGGCTCCTCGCGGTCGCGGCGGTCCGGGCGCTCGTGTCGGACGAGGCCGCACGGCTCCGCACCGAGGCGTGGGCCGCGGCCACCGGGTGCGGGCTGCTCGTCTGGCTGTTCCCGTACGACCCCGCCGCGGGGTTCGCACTCCCGATGTGGGGCGGGTTCATACTCCTCGGCGTGCTCCTGTACCGGGCGACCGTGCAGCGCGACGGGCGGGGGCCGTTCCTGCTGGCGCTCCTGGCGGCCGGGGCCGCCGGGTACGCGACGGGCGACCTGCGGTTCCTGCGGGCGGCCGTCGCGGTGGCGGCCCTGGGGCTGATCGGCCAGGGGTTCGAGTTGCCCCGGCGGCGCGCGTTCGAGGCGCTGCGGTGGGTGGGCACGCGGTCGTACAGCATCTACCTCGTCCACGGCACCGTGGCGTACCGCGTGTACTCGCTCGATCCCCGGGGCGAGAAGTTCGGCGGCCCACTCGTGCTGGTTCTGGTGGCGCTGGTACTCTCCCTGGCCGCCGCGGCGGTGTTCTACCGGTTCGTGGAGCGGCCGTGCCTGGAGGCGGCCCGCCGCGTCCGATACCGGCGGACCGCGGCGCACTGCGAGCAGAAGCTGCGGGTGCCGGAACAGCGCGCAACCGTTCCGGCGGTGCCGGCCGCGGCGGTGTGAGCCGGCCGCTCGCATCACGGCGCCCCCGCCGGCAGTGGCGGGGGCACGTCGGCGGCGTGAAGTTCGTTGTTCCGCGCCGCGGCCCGGTCGATGTGCGCCGTCGCCACGGCCGGCAGCGCGCCGCGGCTCTCGTGCCCCTTTGCAACGGCGGTGCCTATGCCGCCCCTCTCGGGTAGCGCCCACCGGTTCGTGAGCCCGAGCAGCGCGTCGGTCAGGTTCGGGAACGCGGCCATCGCGGCCACGCCCAGCTTCGCCGGCAGGCCCAGGACCGCTTCGGCGTCGCCGACCGCGCAGGCGTCGAGGACCTTCGCCGCGGCCGTCTCGGCGCTCATGGAGAACCCCGGCGTGGCGTTCCCGAGCGAGAACCAGGCGTACTCCTTCTCGTGCTGGCCCTTGAACTCGGCGTTCAGGTGGCTCCCGGTCCGCATGAGCCCCGGGCACACGGTGGTGACCACGATGCCGTGCCGGGCCAGTTCGACCCGCATCCCGTGCGACAGGCCGACGAGCGCGAACTTGCCGGCGGTGTACGGGAGCATGTGCGGCAGGGCGATCTTGCCGCCGATGGACGCGACGTTGACGATGCGGCCGGCCCCGCGGGCCTTCATCTCCGGGACGACCTCCTCGGTCGTGTACAGGGCGGCCCAGAAGTGCGTCCGCAGCGACGCCTCGTAGTCCTCTTCCCGCATCTCCTCGACCGGCCCGACGCGGATCATCCCCGCGTTGTTGATGAGCACGTCGATCGGCCCGTTCGCCTGCCGGGCGACGGCCACCAACTCGCGGACCCGCCCGCGGTCGGTGACGTCGCACTCGATTGCCGCGACGCTCGCGCCGCGGCGGGTCAGGTCCTCGACGGCGCGGGCGAGTTCGTTCCCGTCGCGGCTACAGATCGACAGCCGCGCGCCGCGGGCGGCGAGTTGCCGGGCCAGGACGAGGCCGAGCCCGCGCGACCCGCCGGTAATGAGGACGTGCTTGTTGCGGAAGTCGTAGCGGGGGCGGAGGGCGCGGTACGCGAGGTACCCGCCGACGCCGACGGCGGCGGCCAGAAGGGCGCGGTTCATGGGGGCTCCCGGGTGGTGGCGGGCGACGCGGCTGTGCGCGCGAGTCGTCCGGGCCGCGGCCCGGACGACGCTCTCACCACGGGTGCAGGAAGTGTGCCGCCGGCCCGGGGGCCGGCGGGCACCGCTCCCGCGGGGCGGGTCACTTCGGCAGGATCACCGCGTCGATGACGTGGATGACGCCGTTCTTCGCCTTGATATCGGTGGTCACGACGTTCGCGCCGTTCACCATCACCTTCCCGTCCTTGGCGGCGATCGTCACCTTGCCGCCCTGGACGGTCTTGGCCTCGGTCAGCTTGACGACGTCGGCGGCCATCACCTTGCCCGCGACGACGTGGTACGTCAGCACGGCGACGAGCTTGTCCTTGTTCTCGGGCTTGAGGAGCGACTCGACGGTGCCGGCCGGGAGCTTGGCGAACGCCTCGTCGGTCGGGGCGAACACGGTGAACGGCCCCTCGCCCTTGAGCGTATCGACGAGCCCGGCGGCCTTCAGCGCGGCGGCCAGGGTCTTGAACTTCCCGGCCTCGACGGCCACCTCCACGATGTCCTTCTTCGGGGCGTCCTCCGCGCGAGCGGCCAGGGACGTGGCACCGAACAGGACGAGGGCGGCGCACAAGGTCTTCAACATCACGGTGTCTCCAGTTGCGAATGGTCGGACCCGCCGGTGGTCACCGGCGGCGGGGGCCGCGTTCGGTCCGCGTGCCTCACCACCGCATTCGTAGACCGGCCGCGGCCCGATCCCCAACTATTTCCCCCGCACCCTCCCGGCGGCGGGGGTTCCGGTGCGGGGTCCGCGGCCCGCGTCCGGGTGGAACGCTGAGGGGTACGTTCGCCCCGAGCCGACGTGATGCGCCCTTCCCGTTCGAGTGCCGGGTCACGGTGCGAGACGCGCGGCGGGCGGTGCCGACCGGGCGGTGGCGGTCGCCTGGAGCGGGTCCGGGCACTGAAGGCCAGATGAAAGAAGTACGGCCCCGGTACCGGGGCGAAGGAACTGGCCGCCTTGAGCTATCTCGGGAGCGGACGAGCGGAGCGGGGACGCTCGTGGAACCGGCCCGCTCGTCCGCACCGTGACGACGCCGACTGACGGTGCGGAAGTTGGAGGCAAACGCCGCCGAGAACGCTCAACGGGCGAGCAAGCCGAAGTGGCGGCCAGTTCTCTACTCACGAAACCGCATCGCGCAAACCGTTCACGGGATAACAGTTGCTGCGCACACGCCTTTGTTGCAACGATTGGTACGGGGGATGCTTTGGGACCACTCAACGAGACGACACGCGGAGCACGGCGAGGGGAGAGGCGTCTTGCTCCGCGTGTCGTCGTCGCGACGAACAACATACCACCCGGCTTCGTGACACAGGGAGAGGGTGTCACGAAACCGGGTGGTACTGTTCTCGGGCCGGTGAGCAATCGGCACTGCCGCCTGGGACGACGTCCGCCGGCGTCTCCTGCTGGGAGGAACTTCCGACTTGCACTCGTCCTCCCATCCTCGAACCGAAAAGACACCGACTTCTGTGCCGCTCGCCGGGACGGAACACTTCATCGCTTCTTCTTTTGACCGGGCAGGAGACGGGTCTAATAATGGGCCTGTCGGAGTCGCCTCCGTCCCCAGCAGAAGCACCACATGAGCGAGCCGGCCGAGCAGCAGCCCCCGACCCAAGCACCCGCAACTCTCCCGGCCCGTGCGAGCAGTTGGAAGTACACCATCGCCTTCGTCGCCCTCCTTCTGGTCGGGGCCGGGGGGTGGTATGCGTACGTCTACTCTACCGCGATGCCGGTCCCGCCGGACGAGTTGCACGCGCTCAAGGCGTACATCACCAACCTCGCGAAGACCCAGGCCCTCGCTGACGGGTACGCCGACGCGGACGCGGACCTCGTCGCCGACCCGCCCGCCGACCCGGCCAAGTTTCTGAAGGTGGACGAGGTCGTGTTCTCGGTCGTCGGCACCGACGACCCCGAGGCCGCCAAGGAGAACTGGAAGGACTTCATGGCGGCGTTGGAGAAGGCGACGGGCAAGAAAGTAACGTACCTCACCGGCGTCAGCACGGTTCTGGAGCAGGCGCGGGCGGTGGCCGAGGGCCGGGTCCACGTCACCGCGTTCAACACCGGGCAGGTCTCGGCGGCCGTGAACACGGCCGGGTTCGTCCCGCTGTTCTGCCCGGCCGACGCCGACGGCAAGTACGCCTACCAGATGGAGGTCCTCGTGCCCGCGGGGAGCCCGGTGCAGTCGCCGGCCGACCTCCGCGGCAAGGCGGTCGGGCTCGTGGCGCTGTCGTCGAACTCCGGCGGCAAGGCCCCGCTCGTGATCTTCAGGGACAAGTTCCAGATGCTCCCCGGCCGGGACTACAAGTTCTCGTTCATCGGCGACCACGTCCGGGCGGTGAAGGACGTCGCCGCGGGCCGGTACGACGCGGTGTGCGTGGCGAACGACCTGCTCGCCCGCACCGTGGCTGCCGGCGAGGTGAAGCCCGAGCAGTTCCGCAGCGTGTACAAGTCGGACTCGTTCCCGCCGCTGTGCTTCGGCGTCCCGCACAACCTCCCGCCCGACGTGCTCGCGGGGGTGAAGGCGGCGTTCACCGGGTTCGCGGTCCCGAACACGTCGGTGGCGAAGGCGTTCAAGGGCGGGCAGGTGAAGTTCGCCCCGGTGAACTACAAGACCGACTGGCAACTGTCGCGCGAGGTGGACGACTCACTCACCCACCTCCTCGACGCGAAGTGACCGGCTGAGTTGTGTTGTACCGTCGGCCGGGCGCTGCCCCGGCCGGCCCCCGACGGGGAAACGTTTGCGGCCGGGCCTCGTGTCGCCCGGCGCCGCACGACACGTTTTCATCGAGAGGGATTCATCATGCGCGCGTTTCGTTCCGCGTTCACGCTCATCGAACTGCTCGTCGTTATCGCCATCATCGCCGTCCTGATCGGCCTGCTACTCCCCGCGGTGCAGAAGGTCCGCGAGGCCGCCGCCCGCCTCAAGTGCCAGAACAACCTGAAGCAGATCGGCCTCGCGATGCACAACATCGAGGGCGTCCGCCAAGGTTTGCCTCCCGCCGCCATTGACATCAGCAGTAACCCCAGTGCTCCGATCGGGGGGCTGGCAGAGTTTTGGAAAGCCGGGACCAACGGGTCGATCTGGCAGAACTATGCACGGACCAGCGGATTCGCGATCATACTGCCCTACTTGGAACAGGGGAACGTACTCCTCAAGGGGGACGGATACGATTTCAAGAAGGACTGGTACGACGTCGCCAACCGCCCCGCCGCCGCGACACGCATTCCGGTGTACGAGTGCCCGTCGGCGATCACCGTAGCGAGCCGGTTCTACACGCCCATGCCGACCACGGGGGTCCAAGCGTCGATGCCGACGTGGGGCACGTTGTCGGCCGCCCTCGGGGACTACGTCATCAATTCCCGCGGACCGAACAGGGCGATCAACTGGAGCGCCCTAGGGATGTCGATGCCGGCTGCGAACGACCTGCGCGGTGTACTCGCGATCAACGAGTTCACGCCGCTGCTCCGCATCGGTGACGGGTTGAGCAACACGATCATGGTGGCAGAGAGTTCGGGCCGCCCCTCCGAGTGGCGGCCGAGCCCGACCACCGGTATCCCGGCTAAACTGTCCGAAACCGGTCTGGGATTCGCGAGCGGCGTGTGGGCGTCGTACTCGGAGGTGTACGTTCCCCTCGACGGCACGCGGATGAACCCGACGCCGGCCACACGGTTCGGGCGGAACCTCAACAGCGGCGGCGGGACCAACGACACGGCGGCAGACATTCAGGGCGGGTGCCGGATCAACTGCTCGAACGATGCCGAGATTTTCTCGTTCCATACCGGCGGAGCGAACGTCGTGATGGGCGACGGGTCGGTCAAGTTCCTCAGCGCTTCGATCACCATGAAGACGCTCTACCTGCTGGCTTGTCGCTCCGACGGCAACCCGGTGAGCGAGGACTACTAACCCGTCGCGGAGGATGGAAATGCCGGTCGCTCGTTCCGTCGCCGCGGTGATCCTCCTGACCGCGGTCGGCTGCGGCAGTCACATCAGCGTGACCCCGGAACCGGCCTACCCGGTCTCCGGCACGATCACAGCGAAATCATCCCCCGCTGTCGAGGCGCGGGTGACGGCCGTTTCCCTTGGGCCGTCCCCGGAAGCCGGTCGCGAGTTCGATGCGATTACCGACGACAAGGGGGAGTACCGGTTCGGCACGAATACCGCGACGGACGGGTTGCCCCCCGGGCGTTATGCGGTGCGTGTCACCTGGCCGGATGTGGTGCGTCGGAGCGACCCGGAGCACGAGATCGACCGCCTCCGGGGGCGGTACAACGACCCGAAGAAGCCAGCGTTCACGATCGAGGTCAAAGCGGGGGACAATCTGCTCCCCCCGTTCGACCTGAAGTGAGCGCCCCGGCGATCTGATTCGTGGCGCACGATTGTCCCAAAACGCACGTCAGACTCTTCCACTTGCGAACGTGACCGGGTAGCATCAACAACCCACCGCGGGCGATCCTCTCGCGCCAGCGGCTCCCCGTCACCCGATTCCCGGACCGGCCATGCGCCCATCGTGTGCCCGTCGGCGTGCGTTCACGCTCATCGAACTGCTGGTCGTGATCGCGATCATCGCGATTCTCATCGGCCTGTTGCTACCGGCCGTGCAAAAGGTTCGGGCGGCCGCCGCCCGCATGAAGTGCGCCAACAACCTGAAGCAGGTCGGGCTCGCGGCCCACGCCTACGAGAGCGCCAACCAGCGGTTCCCGTCGGCGTTCAACGTGGTCGTCGGGCCGGGCAGTGGGCAGATCCTCGGCACGAACAAGATCGTCACCGTCGGCAAGGCACCGAACCCCGCACCCGACGCCGGGAAGTATTACTCCATCTGGACCGTCCTGCTGCCATACCTGGAGCAGGGGCCGCTGTACCAGAACATGGCGGCGCTCTCGAACAACTTCACCATCGGCGGCACGGCGCTCGGCGCGCAGTACGTCTACACCAAGACCGTCACCGCGACCGACCCGGTGCTGTCGCCGGGGTCGCAGGTGGTCCCGCTCCTGCTGTGCCCGTCCGACGTGCTGCCGAACCCGCCGACGGTCACGTACAGCTTCTACACGTTTGCCTACTCGAATTACGGAGCCGTGCAGGGGACGCAGACGGACGAGGACAGCCTGCTGACGTACCCGTTCGACGGCCCGTTCTACCCCAACAGCCGCACCACCGTCGCGGACGTGACCGACGGACTGAGCGCTACACTTTTCTTCGCCGAGCGCACCTACAAGGAGGCGCACGTCGCGGGGCAGGTAGCGATGTTGAAGGTCGGCGGGTGGTCGTGGTGCAACTACAACTCGATGCAGGACCACTCGCTGGCGAGCAACGTGCCGATCAACTTCTCGGGCTGCGGGCTGGGCGGCGCGGCGTGCTACGACCGCATCCCGGCGATGGGCTCGCAGCACGGCGGCGGGTGCCACGCGGCGCTCGGCGACGGCTCGGTCCGGTTCCTCACGCTGACCGACGCCGCACAACTCCCGCTGCTCCGCGAACTGACGACACGGGCCAGCGGCAACCCGCCGGGCGGGGACTACTGAGCGCCTACTCGCGGAGGAGCTCCCGGGCCGCGGCCATCGCCTCGGGCGCGCCCTCGGGGCGGGTCTCGGGCCGGCCGTCGGGGGGTGCTGCGGCCGGCCCCTGGGCCACGGACACCGGTGCTTCGGGGTCGCCGCGCTTTTCGCGGGTGCTCAGGTAGCGGTAGTAGCGGTAGAGGCCGTACACCACCACCGGCGCCGCCGCGAGGTAGATCGCCCAGTGCCCGGCCCACGTCCGGAGGTGGTCGATCGCGCCGACGACCCACGTCCCGAAGAAGAAGAACAGCCCCACCCCGAACACCGCGTAGACCCCGTCGGCGATCAGGAACTTCGGCACCGAGTACCGGGCCGCGCCGGCGATGAGGAACACCCCGGTCCGCAGCGGCGGCAGGAACCGCGCGAGGATGAGCAACTTCATGCCGTGCTCGTGGAACCGGCTCTCGAGCTGGAGCCGCCGCTCCTTCTTGAGGAACCGCTGCACCCACCGGTACTCGAACAGTTTCGCCCCCCACCTCCACCCGACGCCGAACAGCACCAGGTCGGCGCACACGATGCCGAGGCCGGTGGCCAGCCACGCGAACGGCCACCGCACCTCGGGGTGGACCGCGTTCAGGCTGGCGGCGTAGAGGATCCCGGCCTCCTCGGGGACCGGCGGCAGCCCCAGCCCCGTGAAGAACAGGACGCCGAAGATCGAGGCGTACCAGGCAAGTTCACTACTCACAGCGGCCTCCGTCGGGTGGGCGGTTCCGAACGCACCCGCCCGTTACGGTGCAATCCCCGGACCGTCGTGTCCGGGAAGTCGGCACGACGGTTGCAACTGCTGTGGCGACGGCACTGCCGGTCCCACACGGATCGGTGGCGCTGTTCGCCCTTTATCGAAGAGGAGACTTCACATGGCCGATTTCAAGGACCGCGTCGCCAACGCCGGGCACGCCGTGGCCGACGCCGCGAAGACCGCCGGCAACGCGGTTGTCGAAGGGGCGAAGGACGCCAAGGACTGGGTCGCGGAGAAGACCGGTCTGGGCCACAAAGAGGGGTGCGCACCGGGCAGCGGCCGCGTCGAGGAGCGGATGGACGTGATCGCGTCGTGCGGCAAGAAGGTCGGGGTGGTCGATCACGTCGAGGGCGGCGCGATCAAGCTCACCCGCAAGGACAGTCCGGACGGGCAGCACCACTTCATCCCGATGGGCTGGGTCGACCACGTCGACACCCACGTCCACCTCAAGAAGAACTCGATGGAGGCGCAGCAGGGGTGGAAGGCCGACGCCACGTCGTGCGGCTCCTGCGGCGCGTGACCGGTGCGGACCGATGTGCCCAACGCGACCCGCCCCCACACGGGGCGGGTCGCTGCGTTTCGTCACGCCACGTCGGCGAGCCGCTTCAGCTCGACCTCGATCGCCACCACTTCCGCGTCGGCCTCGGCCTTCTCCTTGCGGGCCGCGTCGAGCTTCGCGGCGGCCGCCTCGCGGACCTTCCGCCGCTGCGCCAGCTTCGCCTCGGCCTCGTCGAGCGCCTGCTCCGCGTAGCACACCTCCTTCTCGAACTGGAGGATCTCGTCCGGGAGCTTGCGGTGCCGGTTCTGGAGGACAACGAGGTCGCTCATCAACTGCGTGCGGGTGGCCCGGGCACGCGCCCGGCGGACCACGGACGCCTCGCCCTCGTCACTTGTCGGCGGCGGGGCCGACACGACGGTGACGCGCGTCGCGGCGACCTCGACGGACTCGCGGAGCGACTTGCCGCGGGCCTTGTGGTACACGACGGTCAGCAGGAACGTGCCGAGCGCGAGCGCGACCGGCGTGGGGTTGGCTTCGACGTTGGCCCGGACCCGCTCGGCGGCCCCGGCGGCCACGCCGGCGTACTGTGCGGCCTCGTCGGGGAACGCGAAGTACCCCGCGGCGACCACGGCGGACACGATCACGAGCACGAGTGCGATGCGCTTCATAGGGGTGTTCCTCGGAGCCCGACCGAGTGGCGGGCCGACTGGCCCACGCGGATTATCGGACGGACAGCGATCTGGACAGCGACCCCGCGGAGCGGGTTCGCGCGGGCCGTGTCATTCCCGCGCCCCGCACGCTACGATGGTCCGGTATGAACCCTCGCGCCCTTGGTACGTTCGCCGCACTCGCCGCCGCCGTCCTGGCGGTCGGCTGGCAGCTCCGCGAACTGCACGCCGACACGTCGTTCCTTCGACCGGTCGACTACATGGAATACTGGTCGGCCGGGCGCGCCGCGCTCGACGGCCAGAACCCCTACGACGGCGAGGTGCTGTACGCGCTGCAGCGGCCGATGGGCAACGACTCCGGCGAGGCGCAGATGATGTGGAACCCGCCGTGGACGCTCCCGCTCACGATGCTCCTCGGCGCGCTCCCGTGGCGCGCGGGGCAACTGCTCTGGCTCGCGCTGAACCTTGCGGCGGTCGCGGGGTCGGCGGCAATGGTTTGGCGCGTGTTCGCAGGAACCTGGCGGTTCGTCGGGGTCGCGGTCGCCGTGGCCGGGGCGTTCGCGCCGACGGCGGTCCTGCTGATGATCGGCCAGATCGGCGGGTTCCTGCTGCTCGGGCTCGCCGGGTTCCTGTTCGCCGTGCGGTTCGAGCGGTTCGCGCTCGCGGGGTGCCTCGGCGCGCTGACCGCGATCAAGCCGCACCTGCTCGCGCCGTTCGCCGTGGTGCTGCTGCTCGAAGCCCTGCGCGGCCGGCCCGCGCGGAGGTCGGTGCTGGCCGGCGGCGCGGTGCTGCTGGTGTGCGGCGTGGTGCCGCTCGCGTGGAACCCGGCGGCCTGGTCGCAGTACCGCGAGGCGACGGGTGCGAGGCAGGCGGAGTCGCACCACACGCTCCACGACTGGGAGCACCCGACGCTCGGGTACGCGATCCGCACGGCGCTGCCCGGCCAGCCGTTCGCGGCGATGTTCGTTCCGCTCGCGGTCGCCGTGCCGCTCGTGTGCGCGTACTGGTGGGGCCGCCGCAGCGCCTGGGACTGGCCGACGGAGCTCCCGCGGCTGGTGCTCGTGTCGGTGGCGGCGGCCCCGTACGGCGCGTGGGTGTTCGACCTCGTGCTGCTGCTGGTGCCGGTGGTGCAGGCGACCGCGTGGCTCGCCGCCGCCGGCCGCCGCAACCTGATCTTCGCGGCGACCGCACTCTACGCGACGGTGAACCTGCTGGCGTTCGCCGCGACGCAAGAGGCCGGCTGGACGGCGAACCGCTGGCTCGTGCCGGTGACGGTCGCCGGCTACCTGCTCGCGGGCCGGATCTGCCGCACCGGCGCGAACCCGCCCGCGGCGGCCGCGTCTATTCGTGCGGAAGGGCAAGCCGAGTGTGGACTGGATGACGGCACCCGTCTCGAAAACGGGCGAGGCGCAAGCCCTTGAGGGTTCGAGTCCCTCTCCTTCCGCTGCTTTGCAATACGGAGTGCGGTGTTCGGAACGCGGAATGAGAGCCACTCCCCGGGTTTGATTCCACACTCCGCGCCCCGCACTCGATCGAACCGGCCTCGTGGTCCAACGGCTCACGACACCTGGATCACAACCAGGAAACGGGGGTTCGACTCCCTCCGAGGCCATTCCCATCTCCCTTTCCGATCTCGCACACTCGGTGGTACGGTGTACCGCATCGGGCTTACACGCCGCGAGGGCGAGCGATGAGTGAGGATCTGTGGTTCACGCTCAACAGCCCCGCAGTATTGCTTGACATGGTCCGCGCCCGCCAGCAGACGTTCTCAACACGAAAGTTGCGGCTCTATTTGTGCGCTTGTTTCCGGCAGTCGCCAAACCTCACCCCGGTCGGGCTACTTTTCGAGTTAGTCGAGGTCGTTGAAAGCTTTGCGGAGGGTGACATTGATTTGAATCAATTGAATGCTTTCCGCAGTTCCTTCTGGTCATCAGGCAACGCTGAACAGGCCGGAATTCAGGGCTTCGGACGGTGCGTTCTCGCGAGTCACGGCCGGCTGTGGGACGCAGCCAAGCAGGCAGCCAATCTCGTAGCCGATACCCATGTTGCCACAACATTTGCGGTATCAGGACTGTCACGGGCGCGTGACCGGGATGTTCGCAGAAACGTGGTTTACCCACAAATTTGCCCACTGCTGCGCGACATCTTCGGCAATCCCTTCCGCCCCGTCGCGGTCGCGCCCGAGTGGCGCACGTCAACGGTCGTCGCGCTCGCCAACCAGATGTACGAGTCTCGCGAGTTTGGCGCGATGCCCATTCTCGCCGATGCGCTGCAAGACGCCGGGTGCGACAGCGACGACATCCTCGTCCACTGCCGCCAAACCGGCGACCACGTCCGCGGGTGCTGGGTCGTCGATCTGGTGTTGGGCAAGGGATAGGGCGCGTCGAGGCCGGCTCTGCGGCCGAGCCGCACCGTGCGACACTCGTGGGTGTGGTAGCGTCGTCCCGGTTGGTCGTGACCACGCCAACTCCGACGGCCCGGTCCTCGCTGACGCCTCGGCCAAGCGGTGGACGCATGAGAGGTCCCCCGACCACTCTCGACAAGAGATCACCGACGGGGCGAATGAGCGACCAAATCTGACAAAGTTCACCAACTGAGGGACAAAACACACAGGCAATGAGGTGAAGTATCTTGATAAAGTCGATCGATATAGTCATATATAAGCGGGACGCCGACGCGGGCGACGAACCGCCGGGCGCCGGAATCCGTCGCACCGAGGACGCACCATGCGGAAGTTCGCGCTGAGCGCTCTGGCCCTCGCCTCCACCCTCGGCCTGGCCCTGGCGGGCGAGGTCGAGTTCGTCAAGTTCGACAAGGAGAAGAAGGAGCTGACGGTGAAGGAGGGGGCCAAGGAGGCCACCTACGCGGTCACCGACGACACCAAGGTGAAGCGGGGCGACAGGGACGCCAAGCTCGAGAACGTCCTGAAGTACTTCGACGAGAAGGCCAAGGCCGGGGCCAAGTTCGAGATCACCACCAAGGACAGGGCGGTGACCGAGATCAAGCTCCCCGGCAAGAAGTGACCCCCCGGGCCGACCGGCCCGCTGACGGTTGACGGTTGACGGCCTGCCGCGGCCCCCTCGCCGCCGCGCCCCGCGACGACTCCCCCGACTCCTCATCGGGGGCGCCTCTTCGGCCCGCATCTCTCTCGACCGGACCGCCGACGCACGCCACCGGCTCCTCACCGGGCGTCGCGCGACTCCACCTATCTCTCGTTCTGATCACCCGTAACCCGCTGGCCGGCCCGTCGCCGCGCCGCGTTCACTCCGTCGCGCTCCCGCAGCGCGGCGTGTGTCGGGGCCGGCGCGTCCCAGTGGGACCGCACGCCCCGCCCTCAAAAGGTGCAGAGATGATCCGCCGCCACCTACTCACCGCCCTCGCCGGCGTGGCCCTGCTCGGTTCGGTCGGGTGCTCTCGGGCCGACCGCACGTACCCGGCCGAGTTCCAGGTGCTCAGTCAGAAGAAGCCGGCCGCCGGGGCCACCGTCGTGCTGCACCCGGTCGGCGCCACCGACCCCGCCGCCCCCCGGCCGACCGGCAAGGTGGACGAGGCGGGCGTGGTGAAGCTCAGCACGTTCGGCGAGAACGACGGCGCGCCCCCCGGGGACTACGTGGTCACGGTGGTGTGGTACGACGTGACGAGCACCCCCGAGCAGGCCGTGGTCGTCAAGGGCGGTGACAAGCTGAAGGGGAAGTACCGCCGGCCGGACGGCCCGACGGCCCCGCGCGTCACGATCCAGAAGCAGACCAACCAGCTCCCGCCCCTCGAACTCTGAGCCGCCGAACCGCGCCACACACGGAGACCCGTCCATGTCGAGTACCCGCCGCCGCGAGGCGTTCACGCTGATCGAACTGCTGGTCGTGATCGCGATCATCGCGATCCTGATCGGGCTCTTGCTCCCGGCCGTCCAGAAGGTCCGCGACGCCGCGGCCCGCATCCAGTGCCAGAACAACCTCAAGCAGGTCGGGCTGGCGTTCCACAACTACGAGAACGCCAACGGCACGTTCCACTCGTCGAAGAACCGCCGCAAGTACGCGGCCGACGCGAAGCCGACCCAGCTCGGGTGGGCCGCGTTCCTGCTGCCGTACATCGAGCAGGGCAACCTGCGCCTGAGCCTGAACCTCCAGAGCGGGTGGAACAACGACGCGAACAACACCCCCCTGGGCGCGGCCCCGATCAAGGTGCTGACGTGCCCGGCGGTCAGCCCGCAGGTGCGCGTCGGGGTCTACAACAACGGCGCGGGGAACAGCCTCGCGTACTTCGACTACACCGCGGTCCAGCAGGTCGACCCGGCCCTCGGGGCGGCCGGGCTGGCCGAGGCGACGACCGAGCCGCAGGTGTACGGCGTCCTGACGAACATCAACCGCCCCTTGGAGGGGACGCCCGGGCCGTACCCCAACGGGCTGTACGAGCGGCGGGTCACCGAGATCACCGACGGCACGTCGAACACGCTTCTGATCGCCGAGGTCGCGGCGCGGCCGCAGAAGTACCTCGGTCGCGCCAAGAAGGCGGTCGGCACCCCCGACACCGACCCCACGACGGGCGGCGCGTGGCTCCGGCCCGGCGCCAGCGACATCCCGAGCTTCCTCGGGACCCAGTACGACGGCTCGGCCGGCCCCGGCCCGTGCGCCATCAACTGCTCCAACGAGCAGAACGTGTTCAGCCTCCACACCGGCGGCGCCAACATCCTGTTCTGCGACGGGTCGGTCAAGTTCGTCAACGAGAACGTCCCGATCCGAACGTTCGCGGCGATCATCACGTTCGCGGGCGGCGAGGTGCTGGGCGACTACTGACCCGAGTCCCCCCGAGCCGAGGTGCCCATGAACACCACGAACGGAACCTGGGGTCTCACCGTCCTCGACGGCGCTCACGAGGGGCGGGTCCTCGCCGGCCGGCCCCTCCCGTTCCTGATCGGCCGGGGCCGCGGGTGCCACCTGCGGCCGGCCGGCGACGGGGTGGGCACCCTCCACTGTGTCGTCGAAGACCGCGAGGGCCGCCCGGTGGTCCGCGACCTCGGCAGCGCCGGCGGCACGTTCGTCAACGGCGAGCGGCTCACCGGCGCGTGCCACCTGATCGACGGCGACGAGTTGCGAGTCGGCCCGCTGCGGCTCCTCGTCACCGTGGAGGGGCGGCCCGACCTCGCCCCCGAGTACGACGCCGACGACGCCCCGGCCGGCCTGATCCCGGGGTGCGCACCACCCGGACCCGGCCCGTTCTGAACTCCCGGCCCGAACCACAGACACCTACCTCCCCGGAGAGCCCACCCATGACACTCGGCGTGCGCATCGTCGCCGCGTTCTCGCTCGTGCTCCTCGCGGCCCCCGGCCGCGGGGCCGAGCCGTCCAAGGACGACCTGGAGTTCTTCGAGAAGAAGATCCGCCCGGTGCTCGCCAGGAGCTGCTACAGCTGCCACGCCGGCAACGTCCAGGCCAAGGGCGGGCTCCGCGTGGACACCCGCGCGGGGCTGGCGATCGGCGGGCAGAACGGGCCGGCCGTCGTCCCCGGCGAGCCGAAGAAGGGCACGCTCCTCGCCGCCCTGCGGCACGACGGGCCGGAGATGCCACCGGCCGGCAAGCTCCCGGACGACGTGATCGCCGACTTCGCCCGGTGGGTCGAGATCGGCGCGCCCGACCCCCGCGTGCCCGAGGCGAAGCCGGTCAGCCGCGGCAAGTACGACTACGAGGAGGCGCGCAAGGAGTGGGCCTACCAAACGCCGAAGAAGTCGCCGGTCCCCGAACTGAAGGGCGACACCTGGGCGGCGACCCCGGTGGACCGGTTCGTGCGCGCGAAGCAACTCGCCACCGGCACGACCCCGGTCGCCGACGCCGGCCCGGTGGTGTGGCTGCGGCGGGTGACGTTCGACCTCGTCGGCCTGCCGCCGACCCCGGAGCAGGTCGCCGCGGTTGAGAGGGACGCCTCGGCGAAGGCCCGCGAGAGGATCGTCGACCAGTTGCTCGCGAGCCCGCAGTTCGGCGAGCGCTGGGGCCGGCACTGGCTCGACGTCGCGCGGTACGCGGAGAGCACCGGCAAGGAGCGGAACTTCGCGTACGCCCAGGCGTGGCGGTACCGCGACTGGGTCATCGACGCGGTGAACGCCGACAAGCCGTTCGACCGGTTCGTCCGCGAGCAGGTCGCCGGCGACCTGCTCCCCGCGGCGACGCCCGCCGAGCGGGACGCGCTGCGGATCGCGACCGGGTTCCTCGCGCTGGGCCCGAAGGGGATCAACGAGCGGAACCGCGAGTCGTTCCTGCTCGACGTCGCCGACGAGCAGATCGAGAACATCGGCCGCGGCGTGCTCGGGCTCTCGGTCGGGTGCGCCCGGTGCCACGACCACAAGTTCGACCCGATCCCGGCGGCCGACTACTACGCGATCGCCGGCATCCTGCGGAGCACCGACACGAGGGCCGGCATCCAGAACCGGACCCGCGCCGGCGGCCAGCCGGAGTTGCTCGTCGCCCTGTCGGGCGCGTCCACCCCGGACCCGAAGCTGGTCGCCGAGGTCGCGCGGCTGGAGAAGGAGTGGACCGCCAAGCGGGACGAGTTGCGGCGGCTCCGGCCCGAGGTGGCCGCCGGCGAACCCGCCGCCGCCCCGGGCGACGCCAAGCCGGGGACGACCCCCGCGGTGATCGACGCGCTCCGCGCGAAGCAGCAGGAGGTGCAGGCCGCGGTCCAGAGGCTCGACCAGGCGAAGGCGAAGCTCGCGGCCGCCTCGGCGGCGCACACCGCGATCGGGGTCGCGGACCGCGCGGCCCCGCAGGACATCGCCGTCCGCGTCCGCGGCGAGGCCGACAACCTCGGCCCGGTCGTCCCCCGCGGGTTCCTCACGCTCATCAACCTGCCGAAGACCCCGGCGATCCCCGAGACGGCGAGCGGCCGCAGGGAGCTGGCCGAGTGGCTGACCCGGCCGGACCACCCGCTCACCGCCCGCGTCGCGGTGAACCGCATCTGGGCGAAGCTGTTCGGCGTCGGGCTGGTGCCGACCGTCGACGACTTCGGCGATCAGGGCCAGAAGGTCACGCACCCCGAACTGCTCGACTACCTCGCGGTCACGTTCGTCGAGCGCGGCTGGTCGGTGAAGCAGACGGTCCGCGAACTGGTGCTGAGCCGCACGTACCAACTCGCCGGCGCCGACGACGAGGCGAACCTCGCGAGGGACGAGGCGAACGTGTCACTGTGGCGGTGGAACCGGAAGCGGCTCGACGCCGAGGCCCTCCGCGACGCGGCGCTCGCGGCCGGCGGGCGGCTCGACCTGACCCGGCCGGTGGGCTCGCCGGTCGCCGAACTCGGGGCCCGGGAGCTGGGCGCGAACGCCGACTTCCGCCCGGTGCAGCGGCCGTCGCGGCACCGCAGCGTGTACCTGCCGGTCCTCCGCAACCGGCCGCCCGAGGCGCTGGCGCTGTTCGACCTGCCCGACCCGAGCCTCGTCGCCGGCCAGCGGGAGACGACGACCAGTCCGAACCAGGCGCTGTACCTCCTCAACGGGGCGTTCGCCCTCGAGCAGTCGGAGCACCTCGCCCGGCGGCTCCTGGCCGGCGCGGCGACGGACGAGGCGCGCGTCGAGCGGGCGTACCTCGCGGTCCTCGGCCGCTCCCCCACCCGGGCCGAGCGGGACCGCGTGCTGAAGTTCCTGGCCGAATGGCCGGCGAAGGACGGCGACACGTCGGAGGCCCGCGACCTCGCCGCGTGGACGGCGGTCTCCCAGGCGCTGCTCGCGCTCCCGGAGTTCCGGTTCCTGTTCTGACCCACGCAAGGGCCGGAGTTCTCACCCGACCTCCGGCCCTTCACCCCCACCAAACACACCGACGGAGTCCGTTCGTGAACCAGTTCTTTGCCCCGGCCCACTCGCGCCGGCAGTGGCTGCGCAGCACGTCGTGCGGGTTCGGCTCCCTGGCCCTCGCTGGCCTGCTCAACGAGCAACGGGCCCGCGCCGCCGACGACCCGCCGAAGCCGCACCACGCCCCGAAGGCCAAGCGGGTGATCTTCGTGTTCCTGCAAGGGTCGCCGTCGCAGGTGGACACGTTCGACTACAAGCCGCGGCTCCAGAAGGACGACGGCGGGGCGGTCGACACCGGCGGCGGCAACCCGCGGCGGTGGCTCGGCTCGCCGTGGAAGTTCGCGCAGCACGGGCGGTCCGGCCAGTGGATCTCCGAGCTGTACCCGAACGTGGCCAGGCACGCCGACAAGCTCGCCGTCATCAAGAGCCTGACGACGGACATCCCGAACCACCCGCAGGCCGTGCTCCAGATGCACACCGGGGCGTTCCGGTTCGCCCGCCCGTCGCTCGGGTCGTGGCTCCTGTACGGGCTCGGCACCGAGAACAAGGAGCTGCCCGGGTTCCTCGTGCTCAGCCCGCTCACCCGCGTGGGCGGCGCGCAGAACTACGGCAACGCCTTTATGCCGTCGCGGTTCCAGGCGACCCGCATCGGCGGCGAGGGCCAGCCGATCGCCAGGGCCAACCTCGGCGACGTGACCAACCCGCGGTGGGACTCCGACGCCCAGCGGCGCCAACTCGACCTGCTCGCCGACCTGGACAAGTCGCGGCCCGTCCGCACCGCCAACGAGGGCGACCTCGACGGCGTCATCCGGTCGTACGAGTTGGCGTTCCGCATGCAGACGTCCCTACCCAAGCTGTTCGACCTGTCGAAGGAGACGAAGGCGACGCTGGAGGCGTACGGCATCGGGAAGGAGCCGACCGACGACTTCGGGCGGCAGTGCCTGCTGGCCCGGCGGGCGGTCGAGTCCGGGGTGCGGTTCGTGGAGGTCACCTCGACCGGGTGGGACCACCACAACAACCTCCGCCGCGACATGGCCCGGCGGTGCGGCGAGGTGGACCAACCGGTCGGCGCGCTGCTGGCCGACCTCGAGCAGCGGGGGCTGCTCAAGGACACGCTGGTGCTGTTCGGGGGCGAGTTCGGCCGCACCCCGGCGGGCCAGTCGGCCGACGGCCGCGACCACCAGGTCGACGGGTTCACGATGTGGCTCGCCGGGGCCGGGGTGAAGGGCGGCACGTCGTACGGCTCGACCGACGAGTACGGCCAGAAGATCGCCGAGAAGAAGGCCCACGTCCACGACCTGAACGCCACCCTCCTCCACCTGATGGGGCTGAACCACAAGGAACTCACGTATTGGTACAGCGGCCGCGACTTCCGCCTGACCGACGTGTACGGCGACGTGATCTCGGACGTCATCGACTCGTGACCCGGTCGGTGCCGGTCGCGGCGGCCGCGGACGCCGGTGTCCGCGGCCGCTTGGTCGTTTCCCCGGCGGGCGCCCCGCCGCCGGTCGTAAACTGTGGGCGGAACGATTCCTCTAAGGACGGTTGCGATGCGATACACCATTGCCGCACTCATCATCGCCGGCGTGGCCCGGCCCGCGGTCGCCGCGGACCCGCCGGCCCGGCCGAACGTGCTGTTCATCGCCGCGGACGACCTGAACCACTGGGTCGGGCACCTCGGCCGCAACGCCCAGGCCAAGACCCCCAACATCGACCGCCTCGCGAAAATGGGGGTCACGTTCAACCGGGCCTACTGCGCCGGCCCGGTGTGCAACCCGAGCCGCGCCGCGCTCATGTCCGGGCTGCGGCCCGGCTCCAGCGGCGTGTACGACAACGGGCAGGACTGGAAGCCGGTGGTCCCGAAGGAGCGGACCCTCACCACGCAGTTCCTGAACGCTGGGTACAACGTGTACGGCGCGGGGAAGATCTACCACGCGAGCGCGCACCGGCCCGGCGAGTGGACCGACTACTTCGTCGGCGACAAGGAGAAGACCGCCCCCCACCCGGACGCCAAGAACGACGGCGTCGGCGGGATCCGGTTCCAGCCGCTCACCGACGACTCGAGGCTCCAGGACGAGAGCACCGTCGACTACGGCATCGCGAAGCTGGGGGCGAAGCACGACAAGCCGTTCTTCCTCGCGGTCGGGCTGCACAAGCCGCACATGCCGTGGAACGTGCCGAAGAAGTACTACGACCTGTTCCCCCTCGACAAGATCGAGCTGCCCCCCGCGGCGAAGGACGACCTGAAGGACGTGCCGCCGGCCGGGATCAAGATGGCCAAGCCCGACGGGGACCACGCCGCGATCGTCAAGTCCGGGCGGTGGAAGGAGGCCGTGCAGGGCTACCTCGCGGCGATCGCGTACTGCGACGCCCAGGTCGGCCGCCTGCTCGACGCCTACGACAAGTCGCCGCACAAGGGGAACACGATCATCGTGTTCTGGGGCGACCACGGGTGGCACTTGGGCGAGAAGGAGCACTGGCGGAAGTTCGCCCTGTGGGAGGAATCGACCCGCATGCCGTACGTCTGGGTCGTGCCCGGGGTGACGAGGGCGGGCGGGGTGTCCGGCCGCACCGTGGACCTCATGAGCGTCTACCCGACGCTGTGCGGGCTGTGCGGGATCGACCGGCCCAAGCACGTCGAGGGCGAGGACATCAAGCCGCTACTGCTCGACCCGAAGGCCGCGTGGGACAAGCCCGGCATCACCACGTTCCACCTGAACAACCACGCGGTCCGCACCGATCGCTGGCGGTACATCCGGTACGCGAACGGGGACGAAGAACTCTACGACCACGACAACGACGACTACGAGTGGGTCAACCTCGCGAGGGACGAGAAGCACGCCGCCGTGAAGCAGGACCTCATCAAACTGCTGCCGGCGACGAACAAGCCCGAGCTCCCGCGTGCGAAGGACAAGGAGTGATGCCAGATCCGGCGGAACCGGACCCGTGGCGGGTCCGAGCCCGAGCGCCGAGCGAGGGTCCACGTGAACCCTCGCTCGGCGCTC
>NZ_JBHYGG010000018.1:0-24373 GCF_051859125.1 Gemmata sp. | reverse complement strand
GGGCCCGCCGGTTTGCGGCCGGGCGGACAAAACCTGGGGGGGCCGGCGGCCGGCCGGCCGAAGTCCCGGCAGGCGGGCGCCCTGCCCCACAACCGGAACCCAGTTTTGTCCGGGAGTCCTTAACCCGACGCGGGAGCGTTGGGTGCCTTCTCGGATGGTTCCGGATGGTTCCGGGGGTGTTTCGGTTGATTCCGGACGTGATTCGGTTGATTCCGGATGCCTCCGGGAGTCTCCTGAGTCTCCGCGAGTCTCCTGAGCGGGCACCCCCGACCCGCCGGAATCATCTTCACGCCCGACCTGAACGGCCTGGCGGGCGGCCGCGGACCCGTGTTGCGAAGGCCAGCCACCTCGAAACACTAAACACTAACCACTCTTCAGATGTCCGACCGCATCGCCATCGTGTCCGTCGCCGGCCGGTTCCCGGGTAGCGGGGCCGACCTCGGCGCATTCTGGGGCCGCGTCGCCGCGGCGGAGGACTGCTCCCGCGAGGTGCCGGCCGGCCGCTGGGTGCTGCCGCCCGGCCGCTGCACCGACCCGCGGGTCGCCCACCCCGACACGGTGTACTCCACCCGCGGGTACTACCTCGACCCGTTCGCGCCCGACCTCGCCGACCTCGACCTCGACCTGGCGCTCGTCGCCCAGCTCGACCCGCTGTTTCAACTCGTCCTCGACGCCGGCAACCGGGCGTTCCGCGACGCCCGCACCGAGAAGATCGACCGCTCCCGTGTCGGCGTCGTCCTCGGGAACATCTGCCTGCCGACCGACGGCTCGTCGGACCTGTGCCGCGAGATCCTCGGCCCGAAGGTCGGGCTGCCGCCGGGGCCCGGCACGCACCCGCTGAACCGCTACGTCGCCGGGCTCCCCGCCGGGTTGCTCGCCCGCGGGCTGCGGCTCGGGCTCGGCAGCTACACCCTCGACGCGGCGTGCGCCTCGTCGCTGTACGCGATCAAGCTCGCGGCCGACGAACTCATGGCCGGCCGCGCCGACGCGATGCTCGCCGGCGGGTGCTCGCGGCCCGACTGCCAGTACACGCAGATGGGGTTCGCGCAGCTCCGGGCGCTGTCGGCCGCGGGCCGGTGCCGGCCGTTCGACGCCGGGGCAGACGGCCTCATGGTCGGCGAGGGGGCCGGCGTGTTCGTGCTGAAGCGCCTGAGCGACGCGCTCAAGCACGGCGACACGATTCTGGCCACGATCGCCGGCGTCGGCCTGTCGAACGACATGCACGGCAACCTCCTCGCGCCGGCGAAGGAGGGGCAACTCCGGGCGATGCGGCGGGCCTATGAAACGGCCGAGTGGGACCCGACCCACGCCGACCTCATCGAGTGCCACGCGACCGGCACCCCCGTCGGGGACGCGATCGAGTTCGACAGCCTCCGCGAGTTGTGGGGCGAATCGGGCTGGACGGCCGGGCAGTGCGCCATCGGCTCGGTGAAGTCCACCGTCGGGCACCTGCTCACCGGGGCCGGGGCCGCGGCGCTCGCCAAGGTGCTGCTGGCGATCAAGAACGAGACGCTGCCCCCGCAGGCGAACTTCGGCACCCCCGCGAGCGGCCTGAAGTACGCCGGCGGCCCGTTCCGCGTGCTGGGCAGGGCCGAGAAGTGGGAGCGGCGCGCGGCGAGTGAACCGCGGCGCGCGGCCGTCAGCGGGTTCGGGTTCGGCGGGGTGAACGCGCACCTGCTCGTCGAGGAGTGGACCGGCGCGCCGGTCCCGAAGCCGAAGACGTTCGCGGTCACGCCGAAGGCCCTGCGGGTCCACGAAGCCAAGTGGAAGCCGCCCGCGGGCGCCGGAGCGGCGGTGCCCGTGGCGGTCGTCGGCATCGGCGCGCACTTCGGCCCATCATCGGACACCCTCCGGGCGTTCCAGGAGCGGGCGCTGTCGGGCGACGCGCCGGCTCAGGTGCCCAAGCTCAACGGGTGGCGGCTGGCGAACGCCGCGTCCCCGCCCGGGTTCGGCATCGAGGCGCTCGCAGTCCCCATCGACCGGTTCCGGATCCCGCCCAAGGAACTCGAGGAGACGCTGCCGCAGCAGTTGCTCGTGCTCCAGGTCGCGGCCGCGGCGCTTGACGACTGCCGCGCCGGGGTGAAGCTCAACGCGGGCGACGCGCCGACGACCGGCGTGTTCGTCGGCCTCGGGCTCGACCCGAACACCACCAACTACCACCTCCGCTGGGCGGCGCTGTCGAACCCGGAAGGGTCGCCGGACGCCGCGTCGCCGCCGCTGTCCGCGAACCGCACGATGGGCGCGCTCGGGAGCATCGCCGCGAGCCGGATCGCGCGGACGTTCCACGTCGGCGGCCCGAGCCACACCGTGTGCAGCGAAGAGGGCTCGGCGGCGCGGGCGCTGGAACTCGGGGTTCGCGCCCTCCAGTCGGGCGAACTCGACCGCGCGATCGTCGGCGGCGTGGACCTCGCGTGCGACCCGCGGACCGTTCTGCCCGGTAAGGTGAAGAGCCCCGGCGAGGGCGCGGCCGCGTTCGTGCTGAAGCGGCTCGACGACGCGAAGCGGGACGGCGACCGGGTGTACGCCGTGGTCCGCGGGGTCGGCACCGCCGCCGACGCGAAGACCGCCCGCGCCCGCGCCGAGCACGACGCCGGCGAGCCGTTCGACACCGCGGTCCGGTTCGACGCGGCCCGCGACGTGGGCGAAGCGGGCGCGGCGTCGGCCGCGGCGTCGCTGGCGAAGGCGTGCGTCGCACTCGACCAGGAGATCCTCACCGCCCCGGCCCGGTACTGGCTGCGGGACCGCGACGAGAAGCCGCGGCGGGCGCTCGTGGCCGCGTCCGGGGCCGACGGCACCCACTTCGCCGTACTGCTGGAAGAGCACGCGAAGAAGCCGACCGACCCCGCGAGCAGCCCCGAGTACGCCCAGCCCCTCGGCGCGCGGAACGAGGGCGTGTTCGTGGTGGACGGCGACTCGCCGCAGACCCTCGCCGCGGGCCTGGGCCGGCTGGCCGAGTTCGTGGCGCGTGTGGCCCCGGAGCCGGTCGTTGGGGCCGTGGCCCGCTCTTCGCTCGACACGCCCCTGACAATGGTCGGGCCGCCGCGGCCCCCGCGGAACGTCGAGGCGGTGGCCCGCGAGTGGTTCCGCGAGTCGCCCCCGAACCGCGTCCAGCCGCTCGCGGTCGCCCTCGTCGCCCGCTCGACCGGCGAGTTGCACGAGCAGGTCGCGTTCGCCCGCGAGTCGCTGGCGGCGAACCCGGGCGCGCCGTTCCCCGCGACCGCCAAGCCGGCGCTCCGGGACCGCGTGTTCTACGCCCCGCAGCCGCTCGGGCCGAAGGGGAAGGTCGCGTTCGTGTTCCCCGGGTCCGGGAACCAGTTCGACGGGATGGGCCGCGACCTCTCGGCCCAGTGGCCCGCGGCGCTCCGCCGGCAGCAGGCCGAGAACGAGTGCCTCCGCGGCCAGTACGCCCCGGACCACTTCTGGACCGGTCGGGCGCTGGAAGCCCCGGCCCGCGAGCTGATGTTCGGCCAGGTGACGGTCGGCGCGCTCGTGAGTGACATCGTGGCGTCACTCGGCGTGCGGTGCGACGCGATGGTCGGCCTGAGCCTGGGCGAGTCGGCCGGGCTGTTCGGGGTCCGCGCGTGGCAGGGCCGCGACACGATGTTCCGGCGGATGCAGCAGTCCACGCTGTTCGCGTCGGACCTCGCGCCGCCCTACGACGCGGCCCGGCGGTACTGGGGCGTGCCGCCCGACGAGGACGTGGACTGGGTGATCGGCGTCGTGGGGGTGCCGGCCGACGACGTGCTGGCGGTCCTCCGCCCCGGGCTCCGGGCGTACCTGCTCATCGTGAACACGCCGACCGAGTGCGTGATCGGCGGGGTGCGGGCCGACGTCGAGAAGCTCGCGGTCGTCCTCGGCAAGTCGGTCACGGCGCTGCGGGGCGTGACGCTGGCGCACTGCGAGGCCGGCCGGCCCGTCGAGATCCCGTACCGCGAGTTGCACACGCTCCCGGTCACGCCCCCGGCCGGCGTCGCGGTCTACAGCGGCGCGTACGGCCGGGCGTACAAGCCGACCGAGAAGGCGTGCGCCGACTCGATCACCGCGGGGCTGCTGGCGACGATCGACGTGCCCGCGGTCGTCAACGCGGCGTACCGCGACGGGGTGCGGGCGTTCGTCGAGGTCGGGCCGGGGAACTCGTGCGTCCGCATGATCGACGCGGTCCTGGGCGACCGCCCGCACCTCGCACGCGCCGCCCACGCCGCCCGGCAGGACGCCGCGTCGCAGGTCCTCCGCCTCGTCGCGCACCTGGCCGCCGAACGGTTCCCGGTGAACCTCGCGGCGCTCTACGGCCAGGAGTCGCTCTGCTCCGCGCACCAGGACCGCACGGCGCTCGTGCGGAAGGAACTCGTTGTTCCCGTGGGCGGCGCGTGGGCCGCGGTTCCGCCCACGCCGCCGGTGCCGCCCGAACTCGACCCGAGCACGATCTCGACGCCGATGCCGACGCCGATCATCGTGCCCACGCCGCAGCCCGTGTTCGTCTCGACGCCGGCCCCGGTACCGATCTACGACCCGGCCCTCTACGCGCCGCTGGCCGTGGACCCGCTGGCGGTCACGCCACCGGCCCGGGTCCGGGGGCCCGGCGGGGTTCCGCCGGCCGCAACGCAGTCGCCCGTCGCGGTCCACCTGCCGGCGGCGACGATCCACCACGCCCCGGCGTCGCAGCGGGTCACGCTCTCGGCCGCGGCGACCGCACCGGTGGCGGCCCGCCCCGTGCCCGCAGAAGCCGTAGGTCTCGCCGAAGCGGCCGCGAACGTGCGGACCCTCGCGATGCAGGCGCAGGAGTCGTTCCTCCGCGTCAACCGCGGGTTCATCGAGACGGCCGGCCGCATCGTGCAGATGCAGGTGCAACTCGCCGAGGCGCTCGCCCGGCCGGCGACGGCGTCCCGCGGGCGTTGACCTACGAGCAGTGTTGCGCGTTCGCCGCGGGGCGGGTCGCCGACGCGCTCGGGGGGCGGTTCGCCGAGGTGGACACGTTCCCGACGCGGGTGCGGCTCCCCGACGGCCCGCTGCAACTGGTCGATCGCATCACACTCATTGAGGGCGAGCCGCTGTCGATGACCCGGGGCCGCGTGGTCACCGAGCACACCGTCCGGGCCGACCGGTGGTACCTCGAAGCGGGCCGCATCCCGACCGCGATCGCGGTCGAGGCCGGGCAGGCCGACCTGTTCCTGTCGGGCTACCTGGGCATCGACTTCCAGACCCGCGGGCTGGCCGTGTACCGCCTGCTCGACGCGGTCGTCAGCTTCCAGCGCGGGCTGCCGCAACTCGGCGAGACGGTGGTGTACGACATCCACATCGACGAGTTCGTGAAGCAGGGCGACGCCTGGATCTTCCGGTTCTGGTTCGACGGCACCATCAACGGCGAGCCGTTCATCCGCATGCGGAGCGGCGTGGCCGGGTTCTTCACCGCCGCGGCGCTCGCCGCCGGCAAGGGGATCGTGCAGACGGCGCTCGACAAGCGGCGCGTCCCGGGGAAGCTGCCGGCCGACTGGCGCGACCTCGTGCCGCAGCGCGAGTGCTCACTGAGCGCCGAGCAGGTGGACGCGCTGCGGGCCGGCGACCTCGCGGCCGCGTTCGGCCCTGCGTTCGCCAACCTCCCGCTGCGGACCCCGGCGACCCTCCCGAGCGGGATGCTCCGGCTCGTGGACCGGGTGCCGCTGATCGACCCGGCGGGCGGCCGGTTCGGGATCGGGTTCGTGCGGGCCGAGTTCGACATCCGCCCCGACGACTGGTTCCTCACCTGCCACTTCGTGGACGACATGGTGATGCCCGGCACGCTCATGTACGAGTGCTGCCTGCACACGCTCCGCGTGCTCCTGATGCGGACGGGCTGGGTCGGCGAGGCCGGCGAGGTGGTGTGCGAGCCGGTGCCGGGCGTGGACAGCCGGCTCAAGTGCCGCGGGCAGGTGCTCGCTTCAACCAGGACCGTGACCTACGAGGTGACGGTGAAGGAACTCGGGTACGCCGACGGGTCGGGCGCGCCGTTCTGCGTCGCCGACTCGCTCATGTACGCCGACGGCAAGCCGATCGTCGAGATCACGAACATGACGCTCCGCGTGTCGGGGCTCACCCGCGAGAAGCTCGAGCGGTACTGGGCGGCGTCGGGGCCCCGCCCCCGCAAGACGGCGCTGTACGACCGGGCGAAGATCCTCGCGTACTCGAACGGCAACCCGTCGGAGGGGTTCGGCGCGCCGTACACGGTGTTCGACGAGGGGCAGGGGCGGGTGATCGCCCGGCTCCCCGGCCCGCCGTTCCAGTTCCTCGACTGCGTCACCGAGGTGACCGGCGAGCCGTTCGAGATGAAGGCCGGGGCCGCGTGCGAGACCGAGTACCAGGTGCCGGCCGACGCGTGGTACTTCCGCGAGAACCGCGGCGAGCGGATGCCGTTCGCCGTCCTATTGGAGATAGCCCTCCAGCCGTGCGGGTGGCTCGCGGCGTACTGCGGGTCGGCCCTCACCAGCCCGGACGACCTGTCGTTCCGCAACCTCGGCGGCAAGGGCGTGCAGCACCGGCCGGTGACGCCGCGGACCGGCCTGCTGACGGTCAACGTGAAGCTGACGAGCGTGTCACGGTCCGCCGGCATGGTGATCCAGCACTACGACATGAAGGTGCGGGACGCGGCCGGGGCGGTGTACGAGGGGACGACGTACTTCGGGTTCTTCACGAAAGCGGCGCTGGCCAACCAGGTCGGCATCCGCGACGCGAAGGTGCCGTTCCCGGCCGAGAGCGAACTGCCGCTGGCCGAAACGGGCCGGCTCCCGGGCACCGCACCGTTCCCGGGGTCGATGCTCCGCATGGTGGACCGCGTCGAGGCGCACCTGCCGCGGGGCGGGGCCGCCGGCCTCGGGCTGATCGTCGGCAAGATCGCCGTCGATCCGGGGTTCTGGTTCTTCAAGGCCCACTTCTACCAGGACCCGGTGTGGCCCGGGTCGCTCGGGCTGGAGTCGTTCCTGCAACTGCTCAAGTACGTCGCCTGGAAGCGGTGGCAGACCGCCCCGCCGGGCGGGTTCCAGACGGTCGCGGTGAACCGGCCGCACTCGTGGGTGTACCGCGGGCAGGTGCTGCCGGCGGACAAGGAGGTAACGGTCGTGCTGGAGGTGACCGCCGCGGACGACGAGAACCGGCGGTTGACCGCGAACGGGTTCTTGACCGTGGACGGCCGCGTCATCTACCAGATGACCGACTTTACGCTAGAGTAGCGGCACCGAACTCGTATCCTGAGTGATCCCGGGCGGCCCCGCGGTGCGTCACAGGCCGGAGGCCGTGCCACCCGACGGAACGGAAGCCCGGGCCACCGACGCACAGGACTTGGCATGAAGTACAACCGGGTTCACCTCGAAGCGATCGGCTACGAGCTCGCCCCCGTGGTTGTCTCGACGGCCGAACTGGAGTCCCGCATCGCGCCCGTGTACCAGGCGCTGAACATGAGCCCCGGGCAGTTGGAACTGCTCACGGGCATCAGCGAGCGGCGGTGGTGGGAGCCGGGGTACCCGGTGTCGCAGGGGGCCGCGGCCGCGGCGAAGAAGGCGCTGGCCGCCGCCGACTACTCGGCCTCGGACGTGGACGTGCTCATCTACGCCGGCGTGTGCCGCGAGCAGTACGAGCCCGCGACCGCGTGCGCCGTGGCCCACGAACTGAAGATCAACCCGGACGCCGCGATCTTCGACCTGAGCAACGCCTGCCTGGGCGTCCTCAACGGGATCGTCGAGGTCGCCAACCGGATCGAGCTGGGGCAGGCCCGTGCGGGGCTCGTGGTGTCGGCCGAGACGGCCCGCGAGATCAACGAGAACGTCATCGACCAGATGATCCGGTCGAAGTCGGTCGAGTTCTTCCGCGAGTCGATCGCCACGCTCACCGGCGGGTCCGGGGCCGTGGCGGTGCTGGTAGTCGGCGAGGAGTTCTCCCGCGAGAAGCGGCGGAAGTTGCTCGGCGGGGTGACGCAGAACGCCCCCGAGTACCACTCGCTGTGCCGGTGGGGCGTCAAGTCGCTGATGCCGACCGCCGTGAGCGCCGTTGAGCGGGTGTTCGGGCACCAGGCGAAGTCGCTCGTCCAGCGGGGCATCGACCTGGGCCAGAAGGGCATCGACCTCGGCCTGCGGCACGTCATGGTGCCGTTCATGGAGACGCACGCCGGCGAGGTGCTCAAGTACGGCGTGGACGTCGGCCTGCGGACCTGGAAGAAGTTCCTCACCAAGTTCGCGTGGCAGAACGACCACCTCGACAAGGTGATCTGCCACCAGGTCGGGGCCGGGCACCAGGCCGCGATGCTCAAGGCGTTCGGCATCCCGGCCGAGAAGAACTTCAGCACGTTCGAGTTCCTCGGGAACATGGGCACGGTGTCGCTGCCGCTGACCGCGGCGCTGGCCGAGGAGCGCGAATTCCTCAAGCCCGGCGACACCGTCGGGTTCCTCGGCATCGGCAGCGGGCTGAACTGCCTCATGCTCGGGATCGAGTGGTGACGCGGGCAGATGGGGAGATGGGGAGACACGGAGAGTGGGAGTCAAGACACCAAGTTGGGCCACGGTTCAGGAGTCGGCGGCAGTGCAGTCTTCTCTCTCCCTCTCTCCCCCTCTCCCCCCCTCCACGACTGCGTACCCCTTCACGCCCCGCCGGTTCCCGCGGCCGGCCGGCGAGATGAGCTACCTCGACGAGGGCAGCGGCGACCCGGTCGTCATGGTCCACGGCAACCCGACGTGGAGCTACTACTACCGCAACCTCGTGCTCGCGCTCCGCGGCTCGCACCGCTGCGTCGCGCCGGACCACATCGGCTGCGGGCTCTCCGACAAGCCGCCCGCGACCGCCTACGATTACGCGCTGAAGTCGCGGGTCGACGACCTCGAAGCGCTGCTTGACCACCTCGGCCTGCGCGAGAACATCACGCTCGTCGTGCAGGACTGGGGCGGGATGATCGGGATGGCGTTCGCGGCCCGGCACCTGGGGCGGGTGAAGCGGATCGTCGCGACGAACACCGGTGCGTTCCCGCTGCCGGAGTCGAAGCCGTTCCCGTGGTCGCTGTGGCTCGGCCGCAACACCCGGCTCGGCGCGTGGCTCATCCTCCAGAAGAACGCCTTCTGCCGCGTCGCCGCGAAGTGGTGCGTCACCCGCGGGCCGCTCCCGGCCGACGTGCGGGCGATGTACCTGAAGCCCTACGACTCGCCCGAGCACCGCGTCGCGGTGCTCAAGTTCGTGCAGACGATTCCCCTGGGCGAGCGCGACCCGGGGTACGACATCGTCCGCGACACCGCACTGTCACTGTCGAAGTTCGCGACCGTGCCGACGCTGCTCCTGTGGGGCATGCGCGACTTCGTGTTCGACCGGCACTTCCTGGCCGACTGGCAGCGGTACTTCCCGCACGCCGAGACCCGCACCTGGCCCGACTGCGGGCACTACCTGCTCGAGGACGCCGGCGACGAGGCGATCCCGCTCGTCCGCGCGTTCCTCGCCAAGCACCCGATCACCACTTAGCTGCGACCGGAGGGAGCGTGACACTCAACGTCGCCTCGCACCTCGCCCGGATGGCGGCCGACCACCCGGCGCAGGTCGCTGTTCACTTCCCGCGCCGCGGCGTGAAGCCCGAGGGCGCGTCGGAACACGTCGCGGTCACGTTCGCGGAACTGAACGCCGACGCCGACGCGATCGCGCACGGGTTGGTTGACGCCGGCATCGTCCGCGGCACCCGCACGGCGCTCATGGTGCCGCCGTCGCCGGACTTCTTCGCGCTCACGTTCGCGCTGTTCAAGGTCGCGGCGGTGCCGGTGCTCATCGACCCCGGCATGGGCGTCCGCAACCTCGGCCGGTGCCTCGCCGATGCGGAGCCGGAGGCGTTCGTCGGGATCGCGAAGGCGCACGCCGCGCGGCGCGTACTGCGGTGGGGCAAGAAGACGCTCCGCACCACGGTGAACGCCGGCTGGTGGCGGTTCCTGTGTGACCGCTCGCTCGCGGGGTTGCGCACGTTCGGCAAGTCGCGCGGCCCTTACACGATCCCTGATGTGGGCCGCGACGAGCCGGCGGCGATCCTGTTCACGAGCGGCAGCACCGGTGTGGCGAAGGGGGCCGAGTACACGCACGGCATCTTCGCGGCTCAGGTGGACGCGCTCAAAGCCGTCTACGGCATCGAACCCGGCGAGATCGACCTCTGCACGTTCCCGCTGTTCGCGCTGTTCGGCCCGGCGCTCGGCATGACGTGCGTAATCCCCGCCATGAACCCGACGCGGCCGGCACAGATCGACCCGCGGAAGGCCGTCGCGCAGATCCGGCAGTTCGGCGTGACGAACATGTTCGGCTCGCCCGCGGTGATCCGCCGGTTGGGTGATTGGGCGAGCGGGGGGCGTGAGCCCCCCGAGTCTCGCAACGTTGGAGAAGACTCGGGGGGCTCACGCCCCCCGCTCGCCACGCTCCGCCGGGTCATCTCCGCGGGTGCGCCGGCGTCGGCCGCGTCGCTGGAGCGGTTCGTGAAGCTGCTCCCGGACTCGGCGCAGGTGTTCACGCCCTACGGTGCGACCGAGGCGCTGCCCGTCGCGAACATCGGCAGCCGCGAGATCCTCGCCGAGACGCGGCACCTCACCGACCAGGGTAAGGGCGTGTGCGTCGGCCGGCCGGTACCGGGGATGGAGGTCAGCGTCATCGCGATTTCCGACGAGCCGATCCGTGAGTGGTCGGACGCGCTCAAGCTGCCGCCGGGCGAGGTCGGCGAGTTCGTGGTCCGCGGGCCGGTCGTGACGCGGCGGTACTTCAACCGCCCCGAGGCGACGGCGAGCGCGAAGGTCCGCGACCCGCGAACGGGTGAGGTGCTGCACCGCATGGGCGACGTCGGCTACCTCGATGACACCGGCCGCCTGTGGTTCTGCGGCCGCAAGTCGCACCGCGTCGTCACCCCGCACGGCACGCTGTTCACCGACATGGTGGAACCGGTGTTCAACACGGTGCCGGGCGTACGGAGAACGGCGCTCGTTGGCGTGATGCGACGTGACGGAATCTACCCCGTACTCTGCGTCGAGATGGACCGAACAATAGAAGCTGGCAGTCGACTCTTCGATGCCATCGGCCGTCCACGCAGCACGATCCTGGATCAATTGATGGCCGGCGCTGGCGCGCGATTCGAGCACAGCCAGCGGATCACCACGTTCCTCTGCCACCCGGTCTTCCCCGTGGACGTGCGGCACAACTCGAAGATCTTCCGCGAGAAGTTGGCGGTGTGGGCCGACAAGACGCTGGGTCCGAACTGGAAGCCGCAGGTGCCCGTGGAGTCCCCCGCATGAAAGCCCTGGTCACCGGCGGCGGCGGGTTCCTCGGCGGCGAGATCGTGCGGTTGCTGCGGCAGCGCGGCGACGACGTGCGCTCGTTCACCCGGTCGGCGTACCCGTGGCTCGACGAGCTTGGTGTCGAGCAGGTGCTCGGCAATCTGGAGAACGCCGCCGACGGCGAGCGAGCGGTCGCGGGGTGCGACGTCGTGTACCACGTCGCGGCGAAGGCCGGGGCGTGGGGCCGGTACGCCGACTTCTTCGGCACGAACGTGACCGGCACCGAGAACGTGATCGCCGCGTGCAAGAAGCACGGCGTGCGCCGGCTCGTGTACACCAGCACGCCGAGCGTCGTCCACGGCGGCGGCGACATCGAGGGCGGCGACGAATCACTGCCTTACCCAAAACGCTTCGAGGCGTACTACCCCGCGTCGAAGGCCGCTGCCGAGAAGGCGGTCCTCGCCGCGAACGGCCCGGACCTCGCCACCGTCGCGCTGCGGCCGCACCTCATCTTCGGCCCCGGCGACCCGCACCTCGTGCCCCGGATCATCGCCCGCGCCCGCGCCGGCAAGCTGCGCCGCATCGGCACGCGGCCGCTCAAGGTCGACGTCACCTACATCGACAACGCGGCCCAGGCGCACCTGAACGCGGCCGAGCGCCTGGAGCCGGGGTCGCCGGTCGCGGGCAAGGCGTACTTCCTCTCGAACGGCGAGCCCGTGGACCTGTGGGGGTTCATCGACCGCGTCCTCGCCGAGGCCGGGGCGCCGCCGGTGACCCGCACGGTCAGCGCGTGGAAGGCCCGGTTCGTCGGCCGCGTCTTCGAGCGGGTGTACTGGCTGTTCCGGTTGCCGGGCGAGCCGCCGATGACGCGGTTCGTCGCGTCGCAGCTCTCGACGTCGCACTGGTACGACATCTCCGCGGCGCGGCGCGACCTCGGGTACATCCCCGTCGTCTCGGTGGACGAGGGGATGAAGCGCCTCGGCGAGCGGCTCCGGGCGGGTACCTGACGCGAACCTCCCGGCCCGCCGGGCGGTCCCTCTGGTCACGCGCAACGAACCGGCGGTTGTCCAGCAGTTCGCGGCGTTTGAAATGGTTCCGGGCGACAGGCACACCCCTCTTCCGGAACCATTATGAAGTCCGGAATCAACCACACAAGACCGGAAGAAAGTTCGTTTGAGCAAATTGTGTCCCTCGACGGCCCTCGGTACTGATTGGCCCTGAACCAGTTACGACCGGCGGTGGGCGAATCACCTTCGGTGGACCGACTGAGCTGAGTTCGACCCGACTCCGGAATCAATCGGCCCGCACATGAACCTCCGGCTCGACCACCTGCTCGACGACCTCCGCCTCCGCACCGCCGAAGTCCTCGCGGCGATCGACGCCGACCCGCTTCTCGTCCGCCGCGTCGCCGGGCCGCTCGTGCTCGCCAACGCCGCCGCGGGGCTGTTCACGCCGCAGGAGCCGCACCAGCTCTTCGCCAAGGGGCTCGTGTACCGCCGCGACCCGTTCGAGGTCGTGTCGCTGCCGCTCGTGAAGATCTACAACCTCGGCGAGAAGTCGGTGTCGGTCGCGGACCTCGCCGGGATCGCGGCCGAGCCCGACGCCCGGCTGCACTTCCTCCACAAGCTCGACGGCACGCTGGTCCAGCGGTTCCAGTTCGACGGCCGCGTCGTCTTCACCACCCGCGGGATGATCGAGGGCGGCCCGCGGTTCGGCCCGCAGGACGAGGACGCCCCCGAACGCGCGCGGAACTTCGACTTCCTGGGCACGGCCCGCCGACTCGCCGCACAGCGCTACCCGGCGCTGTGCGAGCCGCGGGCGGACCTCGACGGCGTCACGCTCGTGTTCGAGTTCCTGCACCCCGAGACGCGGGTCATCACGAACTACGGCGAGCGCGAGGACCTCGTACTGCTCGCGTGCTTCGACCGCCGCGACTTCCGCTACCGCACGTACCGCGAGGTGCGCGAACTCGGGGCGTCGCTCGGGCTGACGGTCGTGGACGAGTTCGCCCCGCCGGGTGCGGCACTCGGCGAGCAGATCGACGCATTGCTCGTGTCGCTGGCCGGCACCGACCACGAGGGGACGGTCATCACCATCGAGCACGGGCACCGGGTCGTGTACCGGGTGAAGGTGAAGTCGCCGGACTACCTGCGGGTGCTGAAGTTGGTGGTGACCTGCACCTACCCGCGAACGGCCGAGTTGATCGACGCCGACCCGCGGTTCCGCGACTGGGCGAACTTCGAGGTCCACCTCCGCGGCCTCGGCCGCGAGCAGGTGCCGGAAGAGGTGCTCGGCTTCTACCGCGAGCACTTCGACGCGCACGCTTCGTACCTCGTCGATTGCGAGGTGCTCCGCGCCTGGGGTGCCGAGACCGCATCGCGATTGCTCGCCGAGGCGAAGGCCGAAGCCGGCGACGGTGCCGACCCGCGGGTGCTGCGGAAGTGCTTCGCGGCGCGTGCGGTGAAGCTCCCGCTGCGCCCGCTGCTGTTCGCGGCGTTCGACGGCGCGCTCGACGTGGCCGCCGTCCGCAAGGTCGCCGCGAGCCCCACCGAGGCCCGCGAAGCGGTGGCAAAGATCCGCGGGTGACACCGGCGGCGCGCCTGCCGCGGGTTCGATGCCCACCGGCGCCTCGCAGCACTCACCGCATGGCCTTCCGGCGGCGGGCGTACTCCGCGAGCATCTCCCGGTGGGCCCGTGCGTCGTCGCCGGAGTACAGCCGGCTGCTGAGGAACGCGAGCCAGCCGAAACTTGCCGCGGCAACGACCACCGCCAGCCAGTTCATGTCGCGCTTCAGGCTCGTGTCGTACAACCCGTGCAGCACCATCGGGACCCCGATCACGACCAGCACGGGGACGATCCAGTCGCGCCAGTGCTCGGCCCGGTCGAACAGGTCGCGGCGGAGGTAGAGCGTGATGGCGACGGACCCGGACCAGATGGCGTGCAGCGCGACGCACGAGACGAACCGAACGAAGTAGATGCCGGGGCCGCTGACGCCGTTGTAGTACCGGCCCGAGTACAGGATCCCCTCGGCGATGCCGAACCCCGCGCCCGAGGCGAGCCCCCAGATGAAGAGCCCGCGCCACGTCTTGCCCTCGTCGGTCGAGCGGTGGCGGAACAGCGGCGTCGTCTTCACCAGCTCCTCGCAGAGGCCGACGCCGAGCGTGAAGCCGATGAAGCTGAGGAGGAACCCGTTCTCGGGGTCCATCGCCGCGTTGTAGGAGAAGGCGATGAACTTGAAGACGGCGAGGAGGAGGATCAACAGCCCCTTGCCGACGAAGATCCGCCCGCCGGTGGCCGAGGCGATGAACTGCACGAGTAGCAGGACACCGACTCCGACGGTGGCGGTGAAGAGCCCGACCGCCAGCACCTCCGTCGGCTTCGCCGAGCCGTCGGACGCGAGGAACATGAAGAAGACGAGGTAGGCGGCCGTCGCGACCAGGGCCATCACCCAGTGCGCGGACGTGTCCCGTGACAGCCACGCCCCCTTCAGCTTGTGCCCCGGGAAGATGTTGATGACGTCGTCAAGTTCGACGCCGTCCCTCGATTCAATGGCACTCTCGAACCGGACCTGCACGTCCGGCGGCGCCTCCCGGAGCGTCTCCGCGAGGCGCTGGAGCAGGTCGGCGTCGTTGCCCTTGGCGAGCAGCGAGACGACAAGGGGAAGCATCGCAAGGACGAGCAGCCAGTGGAGGTGGCGTCGCCAGAGGGGCGGGTCGTTCGAGGTCAACGGCGGCAGCGACGCGATGTCGGGTTTCGACTTCGGTTTGCGCGGCGGTATCGGTTTCCGCGGCGGCGGGTCTTCGAACGGCGGCGGCTGCTCGAACGACAGCGGCGTCGTATCGTCCTCGTCATCCGGCCGCGGGGATCCGGGCGCACGCTGCGAGGAGGCTCGACCTGCGGGCTCCGGGACGTCCTCGTCATCTCGCGGCGGCGCAGATTCCGCTCGCTCCTCACCGAGGAGGATGTCGGCGGGATCGAGTTCGGCCGCCGGCACGGGCATCGCGTGCCCGCACGCCAGACACTTGAGGGTGTGGCCCGCAGCGCGGTCCGGTGCCTTG
The DNA here is from genome assembly GCF_051859125.1 of Gemmata sp. Classification (NCBI taxonomy): domain Bacteria; kingdom Pseudomonadati; phylum Planctomycetota; class Planctomycetia; order Gemmatales; family Gemmataceae; genus Gemmata; species Gemmata sp. The sequence continues at coordinate 9,075 of NZ_JBHYGG010000018.1, read as the reverse complement.
TGGCCACGATCGCACGCCGGGCAACGCACGGGAATCGGCATCACTCACCCGAGGGCTGGCGGAAGCATCAGGCGAAGAGATCGACCGGACGGGTTCGCAAAGGCGAACGTTTTTCAGACGTTGCCGACCGGCACGGAGTCCGGTTTGTGGATCGACCGGCGCGTCGATCACCACCCGCAGAATTGGAACGACCCAAACACGCGGCGTGCATGCGTCGGAGGACGCGTACCAAGTCTTCTTGATGGCTCACTGTAGCCGGCCTCTGTCAGGCCGGTGCTATGCGAGTCCCGAAGCACCGGCCTCACAGAGGCCGGCTACAGAACGGTTACGGATCAGAACGACTCGGTATGAGGCGTCGGTCCGCTTCGTTCACTGCCCCGGCTTCGCCGCGGTCGCGGCCTGGGTCGCGCGGTACAGGTTGAGCGTGATGTGCGCCTGGCCGTGGTGGTGCCCCTCGTGCCACGCCAGCAACCGGAACCACTCCTCGTACACCAGCGGGGCCGCGTCGTTCGGCTTGCCCTTCAGGTCCGCGTCGGTCAGCGAACGCAGGTGGGCGAGCATGTCGGCGCGGCGGTCGGTGATGTACTTCACGATCTCGGCCAGCGGCGGGATGTCGTCGTCGGGCGTGCTGCCGCCGGCGAACCGCCGCACCAGTTCCGGCGAGTGCGCCTCGCGGCCCTTCATCCGCACGTTGAGGTGCCGGTCGTCGGTCGCGCCGAGGTGCATCAGTTGCCACGCGAGGTGGGCGCGGCCCGGCCCCGGTCGCCAGCCGAGCGCCTGCTGCGGGTCCGGCAGTGCGGCGACCGCATCGACCAGTTGTTGAGTCTTGCTGCGGGCGAACTCGAACAGGCCGGCCAGGTCGGTCGTGGTCATGGGAGCGCTCCGGGGAGTGGTTCGGTGCCCGGGCCGGCACGACCGACCCGGCGCCGCGGGCGGTCATTCCAGCGAGAAGTCGAAGGGGCCGGTGGCGGCTTTCACGTCCATCACGAGCGAGGTGGTTGCGGTGGTCTGGAACTTGTCCGGGATGCCCTTTCCGGCGACGATGACCGCGTACTTCCCGGCCGGCACCGCGTCCGCGAACTGGTACTTCCCGTCAGCCACGGTCGCGGTGAACACCCGCGGCTTGCCCTGGCCCAGCGTCACGAGCGTGATCTCGGCCGCGGCCACCGGCTTGCCCTTGAGCGTCACCGTGCCGCTCGGCCCGGTGCCCTTCTTCGGCTCCGGCTCCTTCTCCTTGGTCTTCTTCACCTCGGGCGTCTTCTTCGGCTCGGTGTCCTTCGGCTTCTCGGTCGGCTTCGGGTCCACGATCGGGTCGATCGGCTTGGGCCTCGGCTCGGGGGCCTTCTCCTTCGGCTTCGGCTCGGGCTCGATGGTCTTGATGCTCGGCTCGTTGGCGTCCTTGATCGACTTGCGAACGGCCTCGATCGTCTCGTGCAACTTGAACGCGCGGCGGGCCGGGGTCGGCTCCTTGTCGGCGGCCTCGACCCCCTCGTCGATGAGCTTCTGCGCCGCGGGGCGGTGGGCGAGCAGCGGCTTCACCGCGACGAGCCCGCCCTGGTACATGCGGTACGAGCCCTCGAAGTCGCGCGACGTGTTGTACAGGTCGGCCCCGCGGTTGTGGACCTCCCGCAGCGCGTCCACGACGAGCTTGTCGAACGCCGCGACCTCGGGGAGCTTCGGCCCGTCGGCCGCGGCGGCCGTGCCGGCGACGAGGGCGGCGAGGAGCGTGGCGGCGAGCGTGCGGCCGTGCATCGGCGAGTCTCCGGGTCGAACGAGTGGGGGTCTGGTTCTGGGATACGGTTCCCGCGTGCGGGGGCCATCCCGGGCGCTACCGCTCCCAGGGCACGCGGTCGTCGGCCGGCTCGAAGTGGTACCCTCGGGTGTGGAACTGGAGCAACTGGTAGCTCTGGTACGCGAGGATCCCGAACAGGATCGCGGTGTAAAATGAGCCGTGCGGGAACCACCCCGGCAAGAAGTCGAGTACCCTGTTTCCCGACCGCGCACCGACTTCGCACACCAAGCTGTAGACCGCGACCGTGGCCGCGACGCCGACGGAGATCTTCAGCGACGTCACCACGCCGCGGCCGCGCCACTTCCCCTCGCACAGTTCTCGCGACACCTGTCCGCCGTCGAGCGGGAACACCGGGAGCAGGTTCACGATGCCCCACCAGAAGTTGACATGAATGAGCTGGCGGTAAAGGTCCGAGAGGACGGGACCGTTGCCCGCGCCCCACTCGGTGAGTTGGTGGGACGCGAACACGAGCCCGCAGAGGACGAAGCCGGCCAGCGGTCCTGCCAGCGAGACGAAAATCCGTCTCCCTCGCCCGGCCACAGGCGGCGAGCCGAACGCAAGGCCACCGAGCGCCCACAGGACGACGTGGGAATCCGAGCCGAAGCGGCGAAACGCGATCGCGTGTCCGAGCTCGTGAACCAGGATCGAAAAGAACACGACCAGCACCCAGCTCACGAGCAGAACCAGGCCGTACTGGTTTTCCTCGAGGGCTCCCGCGCCCATGAGCGCCGAGACGAGCCAGAACAGCGGGTGGACGCGGACGTCGAACCCGAAGAGGCGGAAGTTCAGGTCGTAGTTCGTGCGGTCGGGTTCGGCCAGCACGGGCGGCTCCGTGAGAAGTTCGCGGGAGGGAAAGCCCTGGGATTGTACGCCCCGGCGCGACGGGCCACAATCGCCCGGACTCGGCGGCACGCGGCAGCAGAGGTTGATCCGCAGATTCCGCAGCTGGAGGCAGAATCTCAGACGGAGGACGGAGCAGCATACTGCTGGAATCCGACTGATCTCCGACTTCTGCCCTCTGGTTTCCTGTCTCCGAAATCCGTGTCTTCTGCGTAATCTGTGGATAAATCTCCTCTGCTCCGTTGTCTGAAAATCTGCGTCCATCTGCGGAATCTGCGGATCACTCGTGTTCGGTTCTGGGTTCACAACACCATGGCACTCCCCCGCGACCAGTTCCCCGTTACCGAGCGGTGGGCGTTCCTCGACCACGCCGCGGTCGCGCCGCTGCCGGCCCCCGCGGTCGCGGCGCTGCACGCCTACGCCGACAGCCTCGCTCACAACGGCATCGCCGCCGTGAAGACGTGGGTGGACCGCGTCGCGCACGTGCGGACCCTCGCGGCCCGGCTCGTCAACGCCCCGAGCGTGGACGACGTGTACTTCGTGCCGAGCACCACGCACGGCATCGGCGTCGTTGCGGAGGGGTTCCCGTGGAAGGCCGGCGACAACGTCGTCCTCGCGGCGGAAGAGTACCCCGCGAACCAGTACCCGTGGATGAACCTCGCGCACCGAGGGGTCGAGGTTCGGACGGTCGCGAGCCGCGGGAGCCGCCTTCTGGTCGATGACGTGCGCGACGCGATGACCGACCGCACCCGCGTGCTCACGGTGTCGTCGGTCGAGTTCGCGAGTGGGTTCCGCAACGACCTCGACGCGCTCGGCTCGCTGTGCCGCGAGAAGAACGTGTTCTTCTTCGTGGACGCGATCCAGTCGCTCGGCGCGTTCCCGCTCGACGTGCAGAAGACGCCGATCGACGCGCTCGCGGCCGACGGGCACAAGTGGATGCTCGGGCCGGAGGGGGCCGGGTTCGGGTACATCCGCCGCGAGTGGGTCGAGCGGTTGCACCCGATCGGCGTCGGCGCGTTCAGCGTGGTGCGGCCGCTCGAGTTCACCACCATCGACTTCACGCTGAAGCCGCACGCCGGCCGGTGGGAGGGCGGCGCGCCGAACGTCCCCGGCGTCACCGCGTTCGGCGCGAGCCTGGAACTGCTGCTGGCGGCCGGAATCCCCGAGATCGAGCGCCGGGTGCTGGCGCTCACGGACTACTTGTGTGACAATGCGCTGTCACAGGGCTGGCACGTGTTCAGCAGCCGCGCCGGGGCCGAGCGCTCGGGGATCGTCTCGCTGACGCACCCGACCCGCTCATCGGCGGAAGTAATGGCCCGGTGCCGGGCGGCCGGGGTGGTGGTGAACAACCGGGCGAACCGGGTCCGCGTCAGCCCCCATGCGTACAACACCGAGGCCGAGATCGACCGCTTCCTCGACGCCGCTCGATCTTAAACTTCGAAATTCGAAGCACGAAGCTCGAAATAAACCCTGGGTGGTTATGCTTTGTTTGTGTTTCGGATTTCGTGCTTCGGATTTCGAATTTCGCTGCGTAGTCGCGAGGTGACCCGTGCCGAATCCGCTGAGCCCCCGCGTGGCCGTGTACACCGGGACGTTCGACCCGATCCACCTCGGGCACCTCGACGTGATCCGCCGCGGGAGCGGGCTGTTCGACCGGCTCATCGTCGGCGTCGGCATCAACCCGGACAAGTCCACGCTGTTCTCGATCGAGGAGCGGGTCGAACTGATCCGCGAGGTGACGGCGCAGTACGGCAACGTCGAGGTGGAGGCGTTCCACGGGCTGGCGGTGCAGTTCGTGCGGAAGGCCGGGGCCCGCATCCTGCTCCGCGGCCTGCGCACGCTATCGGACATGGAGTACGAGTTCACCATGTCGCTGATGAACCTGCACCTCGACCCGGGGATCGAGACCGTGTTCCTGATGGCGAAGGAGGAGTTCTCGCACGTCAGCAGCTCGCTCCTGCGGCAGATCGCGGTCCTCGGCGGCGACCTGTCGAAGTTCCTGGCCGAACCCGTCCGCGACGCGCTCACCAACAAGGTGGCCAAGAAGTGAGGCGATCAGGGGTCGCTCGGCCGCCCGTTCGCGTGTCAGACGGGCGTGCGACTTTTGCACGGGTACGGTCTTGTTCGCGGGCGCGGGTGCCGGGATACTGAGTGCGACCAACCCGCCAACCGAACGAGGAACGCCCGTGAGCGACGAGCAGCCGTGGAACTCGAAGTCGAGGTCGGACGACCTCGGGAGCCTGGCCCAGAGCGCCCGCAAGTCCAACCTGTCCAGCGCCCGGGGCATCCTGATCGCCATCGGCATCTTGAACGGCCTCGGGGCCGTGTTCCTCTACTTCAACGCGGACCGCGAGGCCGCGCAGGTGATCGAGGCGGAGAAGAAGCAGGCCGGGCCGTTCATGCAGTTCGACCCGGTGAAGGTGCAGGAGGCGCAGGACGAACTCGCGCGGGTCGCCCGGTTCATCTACCTGGGCGTGATCGGGGCCGGCGTCGTGTTCATCGGGCTCGGGGTCGCGGTCAAGAAGGCCCCCGTCCCGTGTACCGTCGCCGGGCTCGTCATGTTCCTGGGGCTCAACGCGCTCGCGGCCCTCGCCGACCCGATGAACCTGGCCCGCGGGCTGATCCTCAAGATCATCTTCTTCGTCGGGCTCATCAAGGCGGTACAGGCCGCCGTGGCCTACGAGCGGGACCGGAAGGCCGAAGCGGCTGCCCGCCGCGACCGCGAAGAGGCCGAAGACGCCGCCGCGGACGACCGGTACCCGGCCGAGTTCCCCGGCTTCGGCGACGGCCCCGAGCGGCGGTGACCTATGCCCCCGACCGATGACCCCGCGCCGGGCGACCCGGCCCCCCAGTGGCCGGACGACGGCTACCGCGTCGAGCCGGTCGAACCCGTCGCGCACGGCGACTGGATCGACGCGGAGTGGGCCGATGCCGAACTCGTGGACGCCGAACTCGTCGCCCCCGAGCCCCCTGAGGTGCCGCCCTACCTGGTCGTGGACGGGGCGGTGCCGCACTACGAGGTTGTGGACGAACCCGACGAGGTCGATGAGGCCGACGCGGTCGATTGCTGGCGGTGCGACCACGTCGCGCCGCCGGACGCCGAGGGCCGGTGCCGCCGGTGCGAGGCCCGGGTCGCCGAGCCCCGGCGGCAGCCGCGCCGCAAGCGCCGCGAGCCGTTTCGGGCCGCACCCGCCCCGGGCCCACACGAGGAACACCCGATCATCCCGGTCGTGGTCGTCTTCGCGCTGATGCTGCTCACGTCCGTTGTGTGGGGCTGGGTGCTCCTCTCGTCCAACGGGAAGATGACCGAGGACGACCTGCGCGGCGGGACGGTCTTCGTCGAGGGCGTCGACACCGTCCTCGCGGTGATCGGCCTCGTCGTGGCCGGGCGGGTGGCGCTGCCGCCGCGGCGGTCCGACACGGTCGCGGTCACCTGGGCGCTCTCGGTGCCGGGGCTGGCCGCGCTGCTCGTGCTGAACGTCGCGTACACCGCGGCGGTCCGCGAACTGCTGCGCTTCGGCGGCGGGCCGCCCCCGGCGCTGCCGATCGACGCGATCAACGTCCTGCTGGTGTGCGTCCAGCCGGCGGTCGTCGAGGAACTGTTCTTCCGGTACGTCGCGTTCGGCGTCCTGTACCGGGCGACCGGGCTGCACTCGGCGGTGTGGGTCACGGCGGTGATGTTCGCCGCGGCGCACCTGTACAACCCGCTCGGGATGCCGTACCTGTTCGTGGTCGGGGTCGCCCTGGGGTACGCCCGGGCCGGGGGCGGGTTGGCCCTGACGGTCGCCATGCACTTCGTTCACAACCTCGCGGTGCTCGCGCTCCAGGGGGTCCAATGACGGATATGGTGGTGCGGTCCCGGCCGGGCGGGGCCGCGGCGGTGGTGTTCGCGCTCCTCGCGGGGGCGGCGGTCGCGGCGGCGGTGCTGTCCCAGAGCGTCCACTGGGTCGTCTTCGCGGTCCTCCCCGTGTGCCTGGCCGCCGCGGCGTGGCTGTCGCGCGACCCCGAGGTGCTGTTCGAGGTGACCGAAGAGGGGCTCTCGTTCGAGTTGCCCGAGCGGGTGTTCGTCCGGTACGAGGACATCGAGGGGCTGACCGCCCAGGGGCAGGCGAAGCCGTCGCGGTTCGGGATGCAGGTGTACCACCCGGACGGCGTCGTCCGCATCCCGCCGGGGATCGACGTGTCGTCACGCGAGTTGTACCGCCACGTCCTGGCGCGGCTCCCGCGGCCGACCGCCGGCGACCCCGAGGCGGTGCCCGGGGCCATGCGGGGGTTCGTCGAGGACCAGGTCGAGCGGTTCGGGGCCGACAAGGTGTACACGTACCGCGCCCGGGGGTTCCCGCCGGCGGCGTCCCACGGCCGGCAGGTCGCGTACTCGCGGGCGGTGGCGCTGGCGGGGCTGTTGTGGGCGGCGGCCGGCGGCGGGCTCCTCGCGGTGCTCAACAACCCGCCCGGCCGCGACACGTCCGGCGGGGGCTGGATCGCGGTCGGGGTGCTGGCGTTCCTCTTCGGGGTCCTGTTCGTGTTCGCGTACGCCCGGCAAACGACCGCCGGCCGGCCGACCAACTGGCGGTCCGCGTGCCTCGTCATCAGCCCGGGTGGCGTCGCGATGTCGCAGGGCGACCTCCGCGGGAAGATGCGGTGGGAGGAACTCCGCGACATCCAGTACCCGGCGTCGGCGGCGTCGTTCTGGGGCGTCACTTCGGTGGGGGCGTCGCCCGGCATCCGGCTCGTGATCGCCGGGGGGCACTTCCTGATCCACGACTTCTACGACCGGCCCCTCGGGATGATCCACGCCCGGTTGAAGGCGTACTGGGGCGGCCGGGACGCGAACTGATTCTGGGGATCGCCGGCAGGGCGGGTGGTGTGCGGGGGCGGCTACCAACTGCCGACGTCGATCGTGTACTCGGTCTTGCCCGCCTCGACGGTCAGCCGCTCCGGGACCGACGGCGCGGCCGACTTCGACGGCCGGTTCTTCCGGGACACCGACACCCGGTAGCTACCGGGCTCCAGGACCGGCCCGTCGAGGTCCGGCCGCGGCCACACGAACGCGCCGTCCGGCTGCGGGAAGAGGATGTACCGCTTCCCGGCCGAACTCAGGAGTACGACACCCACGTCCTCGCCGGGGGCGATGACGACGGGCTTGCCCCCGGCCGTGAAGCGGACGGCGACCGCCAGGCCACGGTCGGCGTTCCGCCCCGGGTCGCACCCGCAAAGGAGGACAGCGACCGCCGCGGCGAGGGCCGCGCGGGCGGCGGTTCGGAGGTGGCGCGAGCTTGTGGTCGTGGGCACAGGTGGGTCACTCCGCGGAGACGGTTTCCCCACCCGCCGGGGTGAGCATGGCGATGAGCAGCGGACGGTCCGGGTTGTGCCGAACGTTGCGGACGCTGCCGTCGGCCATCGCGAACGGCGTGCCCCCCGCGTACGGGCTCCCGAACCCGTTCCAGAGGTAGTCGCCGCGGGTGTCCTTCAGGCACCCGATCGCGTTGTACGACCAGTCGGCGAGGCGGAACCGCTGCCCGGCGACCGCGAAGTTCGTCGGGTCGTAGTTCCAGGAGTACTCGTCGGTCGTGGACGCGCGGAAGAGCCCGGTCATCCCGCCGTACGCGATCGGAAAGTCCTGTTCCTGGCTGCCGCGGTTGGCGTACAGGGTGGCGTCGATCGACTTCTCCCCGAACAGCACCGTGTTCGCCGTCCCGTCCGGGATCGCGTGGAGCTTCCGGCGGTAAGCTGGGCTTCCGTTGTCCGTCGGGGCCGACGGCGGAGTGCCACCCGAGTTGCTCGCCATGCCGACGACCATCGCGTTGACCGCGTAGTCACACAGCGCCCCCTGGATGAGCCGAACATCGGTCTCCGTATTCCCGGGGTTTTGCAGAGCACTCGTCCGCGCGCTGAACCCGGTGCCGCTCGGGCGGCCCGGGTCCAGGTAGGTCTTGACGGGAGCGGTGTACGAGAACGTCTGGTACAGGTTGCCCTGCTCGATGTACGGGAGGATCTTGTACGCCCACGCGCACCACGCCGCGGTGGCCGGGCTCGGGGCGGCCGTCCCGGTCGAATTGTCGGGGGCAGCGTTCCGATACCACCCGTTGTCGGGCAGGCCGCCCAGGGCGTCGGCGTACGCGTGCGTGGCGAGTGCGAGTTGCTTCAAGTTGTTGTTGTTCTGAGCCCGTGCGGCGGCCTCGCGCACCTTCTGGACTGCCGGCAGCAGGAGCCCGATCAGGATCGCGATGATCGCGATCACCACCAGCAACTCGATCAGGTGAATGCCTTACGAGTGGGTCTGTCGAGAGCCATACTGCGACCCTAAAGAATGAAAGAGTGTGCTTTGTTTGGAGAGTAGGTTCCCCCCGGTGGGATGTCAAGCAGCAATGTGACTGTTACCCGCCGTCGGGTATGCGTCGCGAAAGTTGGTGGGAACTGTGTTCAGTTCGGTGTAGCTTTGA
>NZ_JBHYGG010000017.1:0-24418 GCF_051859125.1 Gemmata sp. | reverse complement strand
CACGGAGGGCGGCCCCTACGAACCAAGAGCCGATGTCTGGTAGGGGCCGCCCTCCGTGGCGGCCCGCCAGCCGCTTCCTGCGTATCTCAGCAGCGTTCTATAACACATCAGCCCGGCCTCGCAGCGCCGGCTACGGTGCGGAATCAACTGGATGCGGGCTCACCCCTCGAGGGACGCCGCCTCGCGGGACAGGTTGGTCAGCAGGCTCGGGCCGCCCGGGGTGACCAGGACGTCGTCCTCGATGCGGACCCCGCCCCACCCGGGGATGTAGATGCCCGGCTCGATGGTGACGACCATGCCGGCCTCGAGCGTGTCCTCGGAGTTGGCGCGGATCCGCGGGGACTCGTGGACCTCCAGGCCGATGCCGTGGCCCAGCCCGTGGGTGAAGTGGTCGGCCAGCTTCAGGTCGGTCGCGTCCTTCAGCTTCGCCGAGGCGAACACCTTGCGGGCGGCCGCGTCCACGTCCTTGGCCTTCACCCCCGGGCGGATGGCGGCCAGGGCCGCGTTCTGCGCCTGGAGGACGATCTCGTACACCTCGTCGAACTTGATCCCGACCCGCTCGAACTTGTTTCGCCGGGTCGGGGAGGTGCCGAACGGGCTCTTGAGGGTGCGGGTCATGTCCGACTTGTAGAGCATGTCCGCGCCCCAGTCGATCAGGAGCTTGGTGCCGTCGCCCAGCAGCTTGGCCGTCGGCGGGGCGTGGGGCAGTGCGCCCCGCTCGCCCACGGCCACGATCGGCGGGAACGACGAGCCCTTGGCCCCGGCCCGGCGGATGTACGCCTCCAGCGAGTCCACCATCTCCTTCTCGGAGTCGCTCTCGCGGACCGTGGCGATGAACATGCGGAACGCCCGCTCGGCCACCCGCACCGCGTCGCGGATCCGGTCGATCTCGGCCGGGTCCTTGACGGTCCGCTGCCGCTCGACCGCCCCCCCGACCGGCACGAACGTCACCTTCGGGGCCAGCGCCTTGAGCTGCTCCAGCTCCCCGAGGGTGAGCCCGTCCTCCTCGACGGCCACCGACTTCACCCCGGCCTTGTTCAGCACCTCGGCGGCGGCCTCGTACGTCGTCTTGTTGTGGTTCCGAATGTGCGCGTCGAGCCCGACGCACTCCTCCTTGATCTGTTCCTCGAACCGGGTGTCGCTAATAACAATGTTGTGCTTGGCGCTCCCGAAGTAGAAGCTCGAGTCGCCGGTGAAGTTGGTGAGGTACGTCACGTTGACCGGGTTGGTCACCAGGAACGCCTCGGCCGCGGTCTTCTTCAGATTCTGGACGAGAGTCTGCCGGCGCTGGAGGAGATAATTCATTCGGACGGGCACCTGAATTGAGTTACGGGGCGAAATATTATTCGGTTGCGAATAATCGGGTGGCTAATTCTGTGAGGAGAGTGGGAAAACTCACCGGCCCAAGTTGAGTGTACCCCTACTTTAGTTGAGCGTGAAGACACAAAGCAAGATTTGTTGATATCGCCCAGAGGGAATCATCACCGAATTCCCATTACCGCTTGAACCTTAGCGCGGGAACGGCTCGCAACACATTCTTCTATCACGCGGGGACCGTATGACGGACCTGGACCTCTCGACGGACCCCGCCGCCGTGGACCGGCTGTGGACCGGGTACCACCCGCTGGCGCTGGCCCCGCTCGTCGCGGTCGCCGCGTGCCTGTCGCTCCTCGTGTGGACCGGGCAGTGGTACCTGGACGGCGTGACCGTGTTCGCCGCCGAGATCGGCGGGTGGGCGACGTTCGCCGTCGCGTGGGGGGTGTGGCCGGCGCTGGTGCTGGTGTTCCTGTACCGCACGGTGGCGTACACGTACCGGCTCACGGACCGGGCCGTGTTCGTGGACTTCGGCCCGGCGTTCCGCCCGGTCCCGCCGCTGCCCGTGGCGGACCTCGGGGCCGTGTCGGTCGGCGGGGGGTGGCTGGTCCGGCGGCTCGGCGTGGGGGTCGTGGTGCTGCGGGGCGGGGGCCGGAGCGTCCGCCTCAACGGGGTCCGGAACCCGGAGGCGTTCGCGGCGCGGGTCCGGGCGGCCCGGTCCGCGGTGCTCAAGGGCGCCCCGGGCGTCACGGCTTGAGGTCGCTGGTCACCTTCAATTCGGGGAGGGCCTCTTCGAGTGCCTTCACCCCAACGGCCGTCACCGCGGTCCCCTTGACCGACAGCACCTTCAGCTTCGGGCACTTCTGGAGCGCCTCCAGGGCCGCGTCGGTCACCGGGGTGCCGTCGAGGGTCAGGTCGGCCAGTTCCGGGAGCCCGGCGAGCGCCCCGACGCCCTCGTCCCCGAACTTGGTGTTCGCCACGTTCAGGTAGATCAGCGCCTTCACGTCCCCGAACGCGGCCCCTGCCTTGTCGGTGATCCGGGTGCCGCTCAGGTCGAGCGTGTGGAGCTTGGGGACCGCCGCGGCGAGGGCGGCCCCCGCGTCGGTGACGTCCGACCGCGGGAGCAGGAGCCGCTCCAGCTTGGCGAAGTTCGGGAGGTGGGCGAGGCCCGCGTCCGACACGCCCGGCGCGCCGAGTTGCGCCGGCCGGCGGACCTCGACGCTCCGCGTGGAGAACGGGGCCAGGGGCATCCGGCTCAGCTTCTCGAACCCCTTGTCGTCGAGGACGTCGGTCGCGAAGAAGTCGAACCCGACCCGGTTGATGACCGCCCGCTCCTCGTCCGTCGCCGCCTCGCCGAACAGGTGGCCCATCAGGTACTTCGAGACGATGCGGTTGAGGTCGTCCTTGGACAGTTGCGTCGGGCGGGCCGGGGGCGGCTCGGCGACCTTCGGCGGCTCGGCGACCTTCGGCGGCTGGGGCCGGGGCCGGGGCGCGACCGGGGCCGGCGGGGCCGCGGCCCCGTCGTCGACCGGCCGGCTCGGCGTGCTCAGCGACGCCGCGACCCCCACGGCGATCAGCACGGCCAGGCCCGCGACGGCCCCGGCGATGACCCACAGCGTCTTGTCGGCCCGCTGCGGCGCGAGCCGGGGCCGCCGCTCGGTCAGCACCTCCGTCGGCTCGCCGAGTTCCGCGAACTGGGTCGTGGACAGGTCCTGTGGGGCCACCGCGATCGGAACGTAGATGACCTGCGGGACCGTCTGCTGGGCCGCGTAGTGGGCCGGGCCGAGCGCGATCGCGCGGATCTCGTCGGCGACCGCCTGGGCCGACGCGGGCCGGTGGTCGGGCCTCTTCGCCAGGAGCCGGTGGACGAGCGCCTCCAGCGCCGGGGGCACGTCCGGGTTGGCCCCGCGGACCGGGGCCGGGTCGTCCACCGCGAGGGCCGTGAGCAGCGCCATGACGCTGTCGCCGGCGAACGGCTGGTGGCCGGTCGCGAGTTGGTAGAGCACGACGCCGAGGCTGAACAGGTCGGACCGGGCGTCGAGGTCCTTGCCCCGGGCCTGCTCGGGCGACATGTACCCCGGGGTGCCGACGACGGTGCCGGCCCCGGTGAGCCCGAGCCCGGCCTTCTCGTCGACCTGCCGGGCGATGCCGAAGTCGAGGATCTTGACCCGGCCGCGGGGCGCTTCGAGCCAGATGTTGGCGGGCTTGATGTCGCGGTGGACGAGCCCCAGCGCGTGGGCCGCGGCGAGCCCCTCGGCGGTCTCGGTCCCGACCCGGAGCACCTGGTCCACCGTCAGCCGGCCCTGGCGGGCGAGGAACCGGTCGAGCGGCGCGCCGGCGAGGAACTCCATCGCGATGTACGGGACGCCCCGGTCCTCGCCCACCTGGTAGATGGTCACGACGTTGTCGTGCTTGATCGCGGCGGCGGTGCGGGCCTCGCGGAGGAACCGCTCCTTGGCGGTCGCGTCCCGGGCCGCCGCGGGGAGCATCACCTTGAGCGCGACGCGGCGCTGGAGCCCCTCGTCCCGGGCGAGGTACACGGCCCCCATCCCGCCCACCCCGAGCCGCTTCAGCACCTTGTAGTGCGCGACCTGCCCGAGCGAGCCGTCCGGCTGCGGGGGGCCGAACACCGGGTCGGGCGCCGCGCGCTCGCCCCGCGGCGGGTCGCCCAGGTTCAGCGTCCACTGCTCCGTTGCCATTGGGACCCCTGCCGCACGCGCGACGGCTTCCGGCGGCCCCTTCGGCCCGCCGCCTCGTCGGAAAAGTTCCGTGACGTGCGATACAGGATACCGCGGACGCGGGACCGCGGTAAGAGCGAAGTTCCGGCCCCCGCGTTCGGCTATGATGACGCCATGACCGCGCACGACGAAGCCGTCCTGAAGACCGTTCGCGACGCCGACCGGGGCAAGCGGAACCTCGCGGCCCTCGCCGGGCACCTGGGGCCGAAGGGGTACGCCGACCTGATCGGCTCAGTGGCCCGGCTCCTGCAACGGACCGCCGACCCGGACATGGCCCTGAACAACCTGGAGCGGCTCCTCGCGCAGCCGGCCGCCCGGCACCAGGTGCCGCACCTGCTGGAGTCCCGCGCCCGCGGGCTCGACGCGGCCCTCCAGCTGCTCGCCACGTCGCAGTTCTTCGCCGACACGCTCGCCACGTACCCCGAGTTCCTCGACTCGGTCCGGGCCGCGCCCCGGCGGAGCCCGTCCACCACCGAGCTGACGGTCGAGCTCCGCGACGAGGTGACCGCGTGCTCCGACGACCCGGCCGTGCTCCGCGCGTTCCGCCGGTTCCGCAACCGGCACATGCTCCGGATCGGCATCAACGACGTGATCCGCGACCGGCCGCTCGAGGAGGTGACCCGGGAACTCGCGCGGGCCGCCGACGCCGCGATCGAGGTCGCGCTCCAGCACGCGCTGAGGACCGTCGGCGCGCGGTTCGGCACCCCCACCGGCCCCGGGAACGTGCCGGCCGAGATCAGCGGGCTGGCGTTCGGCAAGCTCGGCGGCGACGAGCTGAACTACTCCAGCGACATCGACCTGATGTTCGTCTACGACCACGACGGCGAGACGGTGGGCCGCCGCACCGGGGTGTCGAACGCCGAGTTCTTCACCCGCGTGGTGCAGGAGGTGGTGCGGCTGCTCCACACGGCCACGGACCGCGGGTTCGCGTACCGCGTGGACCTGCGGCTCCGGCCCGAGGGGAACCGCGGCCCCCTCGCCCGCAGCGCCGCGAGCACGCTCAGCTACTACGACACGATGGGCCGCACCTGGGAGCGGCAGGCGCTCATCAAGCTCCGGCACGTCGCCGGGCACGCGCCGCTGGCCCGCGAGTTCCTCCGCGGGGTCGAGCCGTTCGTGTACCGCAAGTACTTCAGCTTCGCCGAGATCAACGAGGTCAAGGCGCTGAAGCGGCAGATGGAGCAGCGGGCCGGCCGCGCGTCGGCCCTGGAGCCCGCGAACCACACGATCCCGGGCGACGTGAAGACCGGCCGGGGCGGCATCCGCGACATCGAGTACACGGTCCAGTTCCTCCAACTGCTCAACGGCGGGGACCTCCCGGCCGTGCGGCAGCGGAACACGCTCCTGGCCCTCGAGTCGCTCGAGATCGCCGGGTGCCTGACCCCGCAGGAGACGTACATCCTGTCGGACGCCTACCGGTTCCTCCGCAAGACCGAGCACCGGCTCCAACTGCTGTTCGACCTGCACACGCACAAGCTGCCGTCGTCCCCCGAGGAGCTGCGGAAGCTCGCGCTGCGGATGGGGTACACCGCTGGTCGGGGGTCGGGAGCCCGGGGTCCGGAGTCCGGAAGCGGAGCCCCAGGGGTGCCGTCCGGCGAGGCCGGGTCGCCCGCCGAACCGGCTCCCGACTCCGGACTCCCGGCCCCAGACTCCCGGCCCCTGTCCCCCCAAAGAAGGTCGCCCCTCGACGAGTACGAGTCGGCCCCGCCGGCGCCCGACACCCGCGACCGGCTCACGGACCCGCTCGACCGGTTCATCAAGGACCTGGCCGACAAGACGGACCAGGACCGGATCATCCTGAACCACCTGCTGCACCAGACGTTCGCCGACGCGGGCACGATGGAGGAGCCCGAGGCCGACCTGATCCTCGACCCGGACCCGGACGAGGCGACCGTCCGCGCGGTCCTCGGCCGGTACCCGTTCCAGGACGTGCAGAAGGCGTTCAGCAACCTGTCGCAGCTGGCCCGCGAGTCGGTGCCGTTCCTCTCGGCCCGGCGGTGCCGGCACTTCCTCGCGAGCATCGCCCCGCAACTGCTCCGGGCCGTCGCCGAGACCCCCGACCCCGACGAGGCGCTCACGCAACTCGAGCGCGTCTCGGTCTCGCTCGGCGCGAAGGCGGTGCTGTGGGAGCTGTTCAGCTCGAACCCGCCGAGCCTGCGGCTCTACGTCGACCTGTGCGCGGGGAGCCCGTTCCTCTCGGGCCTGCTCATCAACAACCCCGGCATGATCGACGAGTTGCTCGACAGCCTCGTCCTCGACCAGCCGCGGCCGGCCGACGAGCTGCGGGCCGAGCTCGCCGAACTGTGCCGCGGCGCGAGCGACCCGGACCCGATCCTCCACAGCTTCCAGGACAAGGAGTTCCTGCGGGTCGGCGTCGGCGACCTGCTCGGCAAGGTGGACGTCCGCGAGACCACGCGGGCGCTCTCCGACGTGGCCGACACGGTGCTGAACCAGGTGGTCGAACTCGTCGAGCCCGAGGTGCGGGCGCGGTGGGGAAATCCTGTCGTGCGGGGTGCGGAACGCGGAGTGCGGAACGACAACCCGGCCGCCCCAAGTGCCTCCGCCACACCGTCTTCGTCGTCAATTCCGCACTCCGATTTCCGCACCCCGCACTGTCGCTACGCGCTGCTCGGCCTGGGGAAGCTCGGGGGCCGCGAGATCAGCTACCACAGCGACCTCGACCTGCTCCTCGTGTACGAGGCCGACGGCACCACCGACGCGGGCGAGTCGAACGCGCAGTTCTTCACCGAGCTGGCGCAGAAGATCATCCGCACCGCGTCCCGCATGGGGCCGATGGGCCGGCTGTACGCGGTGGACATGCGGCTCCGGCCGACGGGCAAGTCCGGCAACCTCGTGCTGCCGCTCGCCGAGTTCCAGCGGTACTTCAGCGGCAAGGCGTGCATGCTGTGGGAGCGGCAGTCGCTCTCACGCGCCCGCGTGGTCCGCGGGGACGCGGGGTTCGCGGAAGAGGTGCGGGACGCGATCCGCGGGGCGATGCTCGGCAAGGGGTGGAGCCCGGAGCTGGCCGACGAGATCCGCGGGATGCGGCAGAAGCTGGAGGCGACCGCGAACGCCCGGAGCCTGAAGCGCGGCCCCGGCGGCATCGTGGACGTCGAGTTCGTGGTCCAACTTCTTCAGCTCAAGTACGGCAGCGAACACCCGGCGGTGCTGGAGCCGAACGTGTGGGACGCGCTCGACGCGCTGGAGGCCGCGGGGGTGCTGCCGGCCGCCGACGCGGCGGGGCTGCGGGCCGGGTACTCGTTCCTGCGGCTGGTCGAGGCCCGGCTGCGGGTCGTGACCGACCGGCCGCTGACCGAGGTGCCCGAGACCCCCGGCGACCTCGCGAAGCTGGCGCACCGCCTCGGGTTCGAGTCGCCGGCGAAGTTCCTGGCCGGGTGGAAGGGGGTCACCGCCGACGTGCGCACCCTCTACGCCGCGATCACCGCCCGCGAGCGGGGGTAGGCGTCGTCAACGGTAGGTCACTCGCTCCGCGAGTGACACCGGCCGCGCTCCGGACCGCCCCGGTAACCTCTGGTGCGCCGGGGCGCGACCCGCGGAGCGAGTCGCCTACTTTGTGTCGGCTCACCCCGCGAGCCGCAGGCCGAAGCGGTTGCCGCCGCTCTCGCCGCGGTAGACCCGCTGGATGCGCTCGCGGGTGAGCCCGAGCGACTTGTCGAACCGGCTCAGCTTCAGCCCCGCGAGGCCGGGCTCGTAGTCGGCGAGGTACTGGAGCATGTCGATGTCGGCGTCGATCTCCGCGGCGGTCTGGTTGCGGATGTACCGCCGCACCAGCCGCAGGCCGCCGTTCGGCTGGGGCCACCACCGCGACTTGGCGTACAGCATCGAGTACACCCGCGTCGAGGTTTCCGTCACCGGGACGTAGAACAGGTACACCCGCCACCGCACCTTCCGCTCCTGCGAGCCGTCGCCGCTCGTCCACCAGTGGTCGAACCGCGAGTGCAGCGGCGAGAACCACGTCGTCCACCGGTCGTGGAACAGGTCGCCCGGCTTCACCCCGATGAACAGGCGGTCGAGGAACGGGAGCGTCTTCGTCGGGCCGACGTTGCTCACCGTGAGGCTGTCGTCGGTGCTCTCGAACCCGACCTTCACCTCGTGCATCTTGTCGAGGTCGTACCCGAAGTTCTTGTGGACCGTGCCGCTGTGCTCGATCTCGTTGAAGTTGTCCATCGTGAGTTCGAGCGGGGCCGGCGCGTCGTGGACCAGCGTGCCGATGTGGACGAACCCGTCGAGGTCGAGGGTCGGGAACTGCGGGGCGCTCTGGCGGGTCTTCATCCACACGAGGCCGTGCTCCTCGCGGACGTCGTAGCTCGTGGTGCAGGTGTGCATCTTCGGCGCGCCGGGGCTCTCGCCCTCGCCGCAGGCGTCGAACGTCCACCCGTGGTACCGGCACTGGAGCTTCTCGCCCACGACCTCGCCGGCGCTCAGCTTGAGGCGGCGGTGCGGGCACGCGTCGGCGACCGCCCCGAGCTTCCCGGACGCGGTGCGGAACACCGCGACCTGGGTCCCCGCGACGACGGCCGCCAGGGGCTTGCGGCCGAGGTCGCCCGAGCGGGCGACCGGTTGCCAGTGATCTAACATCCCCATTGTCGCCTCACCTGCTATGATGGCTGTTTGGGTCGTGTGAGTGTCCCAACGACCCACCGCACCGAGCGTTCCCCGAATTACCCATGTTCACAGGGCTGGTCCAGACCCGCGGCACGGTCGAGACCGTGGAAAACGACGCCCACGGCGGCCGCACGCTCGTGGTCCGCGAGCCCGCGCTCGCCCCGAAGCTCGAACTCGGCGAGAGCGTCGCCGTGAACGGCACGTGCCTGACGGTCGTCGCCCACGACGCCGCCACGTTCGCGTTCCAGGCCGGCCCGGAGACGCTCGCCAAGACGGTCCTCGGCGGCCTCGCCCTTGGCGACCCGGTCAACCTCGAACGCGCGCTCCGCGTCGGCGACGCACTCGGCGGGCACTTCGTTACCGGTCACATCGACACGACCGGCACGATTCTTGAAAAACAACCCGCCGGAGAGTGGCTCACGGTCTGGTTCTCGGTTCCGACCGGATTTACTGAACTCCTCGTGCAGAAGGGGTCGGTGGCCGTCGACGGCGTGAGCCTGACGGTCGTGGACGTGACGCCGGACCGGTTCAGCGTGATGCTGATCCCGCACACCCGCGACCACACGACGCTCGGCCCGAAGCCGCCCGGCGCCAAGGTGAACCTGGAGTTCGACCTGATCGCCAAGCACGTGCGGAAGCTCGTGCAGGGCATGACCATCACGATTTGACCACGGCGAGCGGGGGGCGTGAGCCCCCCGAGGGATCACGATTCACCCGCACTCGGGGGGCTTACGCCCCCCGCTCGCCAAAACCCCGCAGGGGCATCACGAGTCGAGCGTGCCTTGCTCCGGACCCTCCCCGGCGGTATCCCGCGGGCGCGACCCGCGCCCCCGGAGGAGTGGAAGTGCGACCGATCGTCCTCGTCGCCCTGCTCGGCTGCGTGAACGGGTGCCCGGGAACCTGTTGCAGCGAGACCCCGAACCGCGTTCAGCAGAAGCCCGCAGCACTTGAGCCCACACCAACGGAAGCCGCACCCGCACATGGCACCCGCAACCCCTGACCAGCCGCCCCTCCCGTCGCCGCGCCAGACGCTCTCGTACCTCCGCGGGCTGTTCGACGCGCACGGGCTCCAGGCCAAGAGCAAGCTCGGCCAGAACTTCCTCATCGACCTGAACCTGCTCGAACTCATCGTCCGCACGGCCGACCTCGGGCAGGCCGACGCGGTGCTGGAGGTCGGCACCGGCACCGGGTCGCTCACGGCCCAGCTCGCGACGTGGGCCGGGGCGGTCTGCACGGTCGAGATCGACTCGACGCTCGCCCCCGTGGCCCGCGACGTCGTCGGCGAGCGGCACAACGTCCGGTTCGTGTTCGGCGACTGCCTGGAGAGCAAGAACACGCTCAACCCGGACATGCTCACCGCGTGGGACGAGATCGCCGCGGCCCGGCACTGCACCCGCCGCAAGCTCGTCGCCAACCTGCCGTACTCGATCGCCACGCCGCTCGTGAGCAACCTGCTCATCACCCGCGACGACATCGAGCGGATGGTCATCATGGTGCAGTGGGAGATCGCCGAGCGGATGCGCGCGGTCCCCGGCACGAAGGACTACAACGCGCTGAGCGTGCTGGTCCAGGCGGTGGCCGACGTGGAGGTGGTGCGGAAGGTGCTGCCGGTGAACTTCCACCCGCGGCCGAAGGTGGACTCGGCGGTGGTGCTCATCAAGCCGAACCCCGAGAAGCGCGCGAAGGTCGGCGACGTGAAGAAGTTCCGGACGTTCCTGCGGGACCTGTACGTCCACCGGCGGAAGAACCTGCGGGCGGCCCTCTCGGGCTGGCCGCAGGGCCGCAGGGACAAGGCCGAGGTCGACGCGAAGCTCGCCGAACTCGGCATCGACCCGACGGTGCGGTCCGAGGCGCTCGACATCGAACAGCACCTGCGGCTGTGCGCGGCGTTCGGGTGAGGAAGCGGCCAGTGGTCAGTGGACAGTGGTCAGTGGACAGTGGACAGTGGACAGTAAAGACGAAGACCGGAGGTGCGGCACGCGGCCACTCCTCCGGTCTTCCTGTTTTCACTGACCACTGACCACTGACCACTGACCACTCACCACTGGCCAGTGGCCACTGTCAGCGGGACACGACCTTGTAGTCGTAGGTGTCGCGCTCGCCGAGGCTCAGCTGCTTGTGGTACGTCGCCTTGCCGCCCTCGCCGCCGACGTACATGAACCACTTTCCGGCCGGCAGTTGCACGTCGAACTCGCCGTAGGCGTTCGCGTTCACGTACTCCTTCTGCTCCGGCTTGTCGGCGTTCATGAACACGAGCTTGGCGTTGGCCCGCGGGGTCATCTGGTCCGGCATCGTCACCTCGCCGCGGACCGTCACCACGCTGCTACGGCTCACGGTCTTCTCGGGCCGGAGCCGCACGTTCGGGCTCGGCTTCGGGTACGACTGCGGCGACGTCGGGAGCTGCTGCGGGACGATCATGTCCGACGCCCCGCCGGGCTGCACGCTCGGCTGGTTCGACCGCAGCTCGTCCACCGACGGGCCGCCGGCCGGCGGAATGTACCCCGGGGCCGGGGCCGGGGCCGCCGCGGCCGCCCCGCCCGGCGGCGGGTAGTAGTAGCTCACCACCGGTTGCTGGTACGTCACCGGCTTGAGCGACGTGACCGGCACGGTGCAGGTCCGCATGACGTAGCTCGTCACCGAGTTGCACTGGCTCCGGAGCTTGTACGCGGTCGTCGGGGTGCAGACCTTCTGCGGGCACCCGGTGCACGGGTCGTAGTAGGTGCTGTACTTGTACTCGGTGACCGGCTCGTAGTAGTAGCTGGTCACGTTCTTCTTCACCGGCTCGTAGTAGCTCTTCTGAACGTACTCGGTGACCGGCTGGTAGTAGCACCGCTGGACGTAGCTGATCCGCATCTCGGGCTGCGGGCACGGCTGGGGGCAGGCCTGCGGGCACGCCTGCGGGGCCGAGTAGCTGGACCGGGTCTGGCCCCCGCCGCAGTCGTGGCAGCACACCTGGAACACGTTGTCCCAGGCGGCGGACGCGGAGCCCCCGGTGCCGAGGGCACCGGCGAGGGCAAGGGCGAGGAGTCTGAAGGTGTTCGGCATGGGTGTCCGTCTCCGTGGGGTCGCGATGCCCCGGGATGGGGCCGCCCAGAGGGCTCACCCAAGTAGAGTAATTCGCTGCGGATGTCTCCCCTATCGTTTTCGGGGGTCGGCGCAACCGAACCGACCGGTTTCGCGCGTCACAGTCGTCAAGGTTTGCACATTCGGCGGTGCTTCGCCAAGTTTCGGTCAATCTGGGCGGTTTACGGGGCCGGGGGTTTGAATTGTAAAAAGGATGTGACGAACAGGGAGTGTTGAAGAGTGTTTGGAGTGTCGTTGTGTTGTGACTGCGGCTGGGCTCTGTCGATGGCGTAGGCCAGCAGACGCCCGGCACTCAACACTCTCAACACAACAACACTCTTCAACACTCCAAAGTCACTTCGCCGCGGCCGCCAGCGCCGCCAGGGCGGCGTCGTAGTTCGGGTGGCTGGTCACCTCGGGCACGTACTCGGCGTAGGTCACCTTGCCGGCCTTGTCGACCACGAACACGGACCGGGCCAGGAGCTTGAGCGGCAGCCCGCTCTCGATCAGCACGCCCCAGTTCTTCCCGAACGAGTGGTCGTGGACGTCCGACACGGTCTTGAACGTCGAGATGGCCTCGGCGGTGCAGAACCGGCCCTGCGCGAACGGCAGGTCGAGGCTCACCGTGTACGCCGCGACCGAGTCGCCCAGCGCCTTGAGCCCCTCGTCGAACTTCTTGGTCTGCATGCTGCACACGCCGGTGTCGAGCGACGGGACGACGCTGAACAGCCGCGCCTTCGCCGGGGTGTCGGCCAGCGACACCTTGTCGAGCCCCTTCAGGCCGGTGAAGTCGGGGGCGGTGTCGCCCGCCTTGAGTTCAGAACCGGCGAGGTTGACGGCGTTGCCCTTGAACGTGACGGTGCGGCCCATGGTGCGTCTCCGAATGTCGGTGGGGAGGTCGGGAGTCCGGGGTCGGGAGTCGGACGTCCGCCGCTCGCCGAACCCGTGCGGTTTGGTCTACGTCGTGACGAGTGTGCCGACAACGGACCCCGGCCCCCGGATTCCCGACTCCGGCCCTCAGTTCGGGCTGAACTTCGGGGGGAACCCGCGGGTCCCGACGTTGGCGAACGGCCGCAGCGCCTGGGTGATCGCGGCCGCCCGGCGGCCGGCGTCGGGCTCGGCCAGCAGCGCCTGCTTCACGGCCAGGTCCAGCGGCATCGCGTAGGACAGCAGGTCGCACACCTGGCCGAGCGGGGTCTCGCCGGCGAACAGCTCCCCCACCTGCTTGTGGGCCGCGGCGTTCCCCTCGAACCGCGGCAGCACCACCTCCGCGAGGCCCCGCCGCAGCGCCCGCAACTCGTCCAGGTCGGTCGGGGCCGACTCGACGACCCGGCCGACGCGCGCCGTGCGGTACAGGCGGTCCGTGGCGACCTCGTCGAGGACGCGGACCCGGCACAGGCCGCGGAGCCGCAGGTTGTACCGCCCGTCGTCGAGGTGCTCGCTCCACGCGATCCGGCCCACGCACGCCACGGGCTCGATCGCCGGCGCGCCGTCGTACCCCTCCTCCCAGCCGGGCCGCAGGAGGACCATCGCGATGAGCTGGTCGGTGGCCAGGGCGTCGGCGGTCATCTGCCGGTACCGCGGCTCGAAGATGTGGAGCCCCTGCACGACGCCGGGGAACATCACGAGCGTCGGCAGCGGGAACAGCCGCACGGTGCCGTCGAAGTCGGGGGGGAGCGGGTCGGTGGTCATGCGGGGCCCGCCGGATCGGGTGAAAGGGTGATCGCCGGGCGCGGGCCGCTCGCGCCGCCGGTGAGGGCCGGTGCGAGGTGCGATTCCATGGTGTGCCAGAAGCGGTCGATGTCGAGCCCCATGTGGGTGGGCCGGTACGGGTCCGCGTACCGGCGGCCGGAGCCGAACAGCCGGGCCGCGCCGGCGAAATTCCCTCTGCTCAAGTGATAGACCGCGACGGCCGCCTGAATCAACGCCTGGACGAACCGCCGGTCCGCCGCCGGGCAGTCCCGCCACAGCTCCTCCCACACCTCGTGCGCGTCGAAGAACTCCCCGGCGTTGAACAGGCGGACGCCCGCGAGGAACCGGGGGTCGGGGTCGTCGGAGTTCGGCATTTTGCGCCCCGGGTTTCATGCGTTCCGCCCCACGGGTGGGTATCCTTGAAGAGATCACAGCGGGCCGGAAGCGTCAACTGGGTACCGGCCCGCGGACCGCGAACCACTCCCGAACCACCGACCACCCGATGTTTGCCTCACGCCAGTTCCCGCTCGCCGCCCTCGTCACCTGGTGCCAGACCCTGCGGCACAGCCTCGCGGCGGGGCTCAGCCCGGTGCGGGTCTTCAAGCTCCAGGGGAAGTCCGGCCCGCGGCCGCTGCGGGAGGTCGCCAGGGACGTCGCCGCGAAGCTGGAGGGCGGCGACTCGCTCGAGGACGCGCTGGAGCCGTACCGGAACCGGTTCCCGCCGCTGTTCCTCGAACTCGTCGCCGTCGGCGAGCAGACCGGCCGCCTCGAGGACACGTTCGCCGAGTTGCAGGACTACTTCGAGTCGGCCCTGACCGTGCAGCGGAACTTCCGCGCCCGGATGGCGTACCCGCTCATCCAGTACTGTGCCGCGGTGTTCATCGTCGCCGCACTCACCTGGGTCCTGGGGTTCCTGGCGCAGACCGGGAAGGCCGCGACCACCGACCCGCTCGGCACCGGGTTCACCGGCACGTTCGGGGCGGTGATGATCCTCGTCATCGGGTACGGGCTGCTGGGCGGCATCATCGGGCTGGTGAACCTCGCGAAGAACAACGTCGCGTGGCGCGCGAAGCTGGAGGGCATGATGCTGGTGGTGCCGGCGTGGGGGCCGGCGGCGCGGGCGTTCGCGGTGCAGCGGTTCGCGGTCGCGCTGCGGATGTGTACCGAGGCCGGGCTCCGGGCCGAGAAGACGATGCGGTACTGCTTCCGGGCGACGTGCAACGCGGCGTTCCTGCGGGGCGAGGAGCGGGCCGTCGCCGTGGTGAAGAAGGGGAACGAGATCGGCGAGGCGCTGGAGGCGTCCGGCGCGCCGTTCCCCGAGGAGTTCCACGAGACGATCCGCATGGGCGAGGAGACCGGGAACATGTCGGAGGTGATGGAGCGGATGACGGTCCGGTACCGCGAGGACGCCGAGCGGAAGCTAAAGACCGCCGCCGAGTTCACCGGCTACCTCATCTACGGTGCGGTGGCGCTCGGGATCATCTTCGCGATCTTCAAGATCGCCGGCATCTACATCGGCGCGCTCGACGACGCGGCCCGGTGACCGGGAGAGAGCAAGGAGCGAGACCAAGTCATCTTGGTTGATCTCTGTAGCCGGCCTCTGTGAGGCCGGTGCCTGGGGACTTCCAGACGCCCGGCCTCACAGAGGCCGGCTACAGAACACATACGGATCACCCGGAGCCGGGAACGCGCCGACGCTCGCCAATTCCGCTCGAATGATTTGACCCTCCGGTCGGGGTGCGAGTAAACTGGCGGGACGTTCGCCACGCTGCCGCCACCTTTCTCCCCCCTATCGTCCGCCGGAGTGCTGCCCGATGTCCCTCTTCAACCGCCGCGAGTTCCTCGAACGGACCGCCATCCTCTCGGCCGCCGCCGCGTCGCTCGGCTCCGGGGCCGCACTGGCCGAGACCAAGCCGGTCGCCGCCCGCGCGCAGACCGACAAGTTGCGGGTCGCCGTCGTCGGCGTCCGCGGCCGCGGCATGGCCCACGTCGGCGGGTTCCTCGGCAAGAACAACTGCGAGATCACCACGGTCTGCGACTGCGACGAGGCCGTGATCGGCAGCGCGATGAAGGCCATCGAGGGCAAGCAGGGCAAGGCCCCGACCTACGTCAAGGACATCCGGAAGGTCGTCGAGGACAAGGACATCGACGTCGTCTCGATCGCCACGCCGAACCACTGGCACGCGCTGATGGCGGTGTGGGCCATGGAGAACGGCAAGGACGTGTACTGCGAGAAGCCGGCCACGCACAACGTCCACGAGGGGGCGATCATGGTCGCCGCCGCCCGCAAGTACAAGCGGATCTGCCAGGTCGGCACCCAGAGCCGCAGCAACCCGGGCATGCAGCAGGCCATCGAGTACGTCCGAGGCGGCAAGATCGGCAAGGCCGACCTCGCCATCAGCCTGTGCTTCAAGCCCCGCGGGAGCATCGGCAAGGTCGAGAAGCCGACCGCCCCGCCGGCCAGCATGGACTACGACCTGTGGTCCGGCCCGGCCCCGCTCGCGGCCGTGAACCGCTCGAAGATCCACTACGACTGGCACTGGATCTGGGCGTACGGCAACGGCGACCTCGGCAACCAGGGGGTCCACGAGATGGACAAGGCCCGCTGGGGCCTCGGCAAGAACACGATGCCGAACACCGTGTTCTCGGTCGGCGGCCGGTTCGGGTACGTTGACGACGGCGAGACGGCCAACACCCAACTGTCGGTGTTCGACTACGGCGCCGAGAAGATGGTCTCCGAGGTCCGCGGCCTCACGACCGACGCCTACAAGAGCGTGAAGGTCGGCAACATCTGGGTCGGCCCCGAGGGGTACGTGGCGTGCCCGAACTACGCCGGCGGCGTCGCCTACGACAAGGACGGCAAGGAGGTCGCCAAGTTCAGCGGCGGCGGCGACCAGCACCACTTCGACAATTTCGTGAAGGCCGTCCGCAGCCGCAAGGTCGAGGACCTGAACTGCGACGTCGCCGAGGGGCACCTCTCCGCGGCGCTGTGCCACCTCGCGAACATCAGCTACCGGCTCGGCACCGAGCAGCCGGTCGGCAAGGTCGCGGCCGTCAGCGACCACAAGGCGGTCAACGAGTTCGCCGCGCGGATGCTCGACCACCTCAAGGCGAACAAGATCGACACCGAGAAGACCGTCGGCAAGTTCGGCCCGCTCCTCACCATGGACCCGAAGACCGAGCAGTTCGTCGGCACCGACAAGCCGCTGCTCGACAGGGCCAACGCGATGCTGTTCCGCGAGTACCGCAAGGGCTTCGAGCTGAAGGAAATTGCCTGAGAAGCGGCCGGTCGAACCGCCGGCGTGGGCCGGCGGGTTGAGGCACCCGCCGGCTCACGCCGGCGGTTCGCTTTTCGGCGGCCTGGTGAACGCCGCGAGCCACGCGGCCATCTCGTCGGGCGTCGGCTCGGGCAGCGGCTTCGGCTCCTCCGCGGCGGGCGGGGCCGCGGCCGCCGGCTTCGCGATCAGCCAGTCCACGAACCCCTCGCACGCGAGCACCTCGCACCCGCGGTGCCGGCCCGCGTCGCGGACCCGCAGGTCGTTCGACACCACGGTCACGGCCGCCGGCCGCTTCTCGACCGCGACCAGCTCCTCGATCTCGTCGTCGGCCGTGCGGCGGAACGCGAACCGCACCCACACCCCGCGGTAGCTCGCCTCGGGCGACCGGCCCGGTGCCTTCTCGGCGTCGAACACCACCCGCAGCCGCCCGGGGCGCTTCCCGGCCGCGGCCGCGAGCCAGTCGAGGAACCGGGTGCGGGCCGCTTCGAGCCCGTTCGGGCGCGTGCCGGTGCCGAGCATCCCGACGGCGTGCATCAGGTTGTACCCGTCGATGAGGTAGGTCACGACCGGCCCCGGGAGTATCTGGCACACGCCGCGTGCCGCACAGTAGGCGACTCGCTCCGCGAGTCGCTCCCCGGCGCTCCAGAGGTTCCCGGTGGCGACCGGAGTGCGC
The DNA here is from genome assembly GCF_051859125.1 of Gemmata sp. Lineage (NCBI taxonomy): Bacteria > Pseudomonadati > Planctomycetota > Planctomycetia > Gemmatales > Gemmataceae > Gemmata > Gemmata sp. Next base: position 7,034 of record NZ_JBHYGG010000017.1, on the reverse strand, counting down.
TTGGTGTCACCCGCGGAGCGAGTGACCCACCGAGAGACCGGCCCGCACCGGTTGCCCTCCCGTCGATTGTACCCGCGGCGGCCGGGAAACGCGAAGGCCCGGCCGTCGCGACGGCCGGGCCTTCAACTATCGGAAATCGGCCGGAGGAACGGCCGTCTGGCGAGCGGAAGTGACACCGGGGTGTCACTCGTCATCGGGGGGCGTCGAGAGGTCCGGGGGCGCGGCGTCGGGTACGCGGTACTCTTCGCCGAACCACCGCCCCAGGTCGGCCAAGCGGCACCGCCGGGAGCAGAACGGGTAGTCGGGGTAGTCCTGCCGGTTCCCCGGCATCGCCGCACCGCAGATCGAGCACTGTACCCTATTCATCGGCCCGCCCCGCCCCGGACTTCGGGATTTCTCGCCACGTCCCGCACGACCGCCTCACTTGGTCTTCTTGCTGCCACCGCCACCTTCGGCCTTGGGGGCCGGGGCGGGTGGGGGCGGGGGCGACGCGGGAGCCGCCGGGGCCGCCGGGGCCGCGTCCGCCTTCGTGTCGGCCTTGGTCTCGGGCTTCGCGTCGCCCGCGTCGGCCTTCTCCCCGGCGCGGCGGTAGTCGGTCTCGTAGAACCCGCCGCCCTTGAAGATGATCGCGCCGCCGCCGCCGAACAGCCGCTCGAGCTTGTTCTTCTTGCACTTCGGGCACTTGGTCAGCAGCGGGTCGTTGAACGACTGGAGCTCGTCGAACCGGTGGCCGCAGGCGCTGCACTCGTAGTCGTACGTCGGCATCGTTGAGCACCGGGGTGTGGGAGTCACGCGGTCGGGGCGGCGGCGACGATCACGCTCGTCGGGCGCAGGACGCGGTCGTGGAGCAGGAACCCGTGCTGGAGCACCTGGACGACCTGCCCGGGGGCGTGGTCGGGGCTCGGCTGCTCCATCACCGCCTGGTGGAGGTTCGTGTCGAACGTGGTGCCGGGGCCGCACTCGATGCGGGTGACGCCGTGCCGCCGGAGCGCCGCGAGGAACTGGTCGGCGGTCGCGGAGACCCCCGTCGCGAGCGGGCCGGTGTCGCCGGCCGCCTTCGCCGCGCCGAGGGCGCGGTCGAGGTTGTCGAGCGCGCCGAGCAGGTCGCGGGCGAACGACTCGCACGCGTACTTCTTCGCGGTCTCGGCGTCGCGGGCCGTGCGCTTGCGGGCGTTCTCGTAGTCGGCCACGACGAGCTTGTAGTTCGCGAGCTGCTGCTCGGCCGCGTCGAGCCGGGCGCGGACGCCGTCGACCTCGGGCGCGTCCGCCTTCGGGGCCTCGACCTTCGGGGCGTCGGCGGGGACTTCGTTCGGTGTGTCGGACATCAGTTGGTCTACTCCAAGCCACGACAGCCCGCCCGTCGGGACGGGCGGGCGGCTACTTCTTCTGTTCCGTTGGAGGGCCGTCGCCGCTGATGAGATCCTTCAGTTTCCCGAAGAACCCCTTGCGGGGGGTCGGCGGCGGGGTGCCGTCGAGGTCCGCGAGGCGGCGGAGCAACTGCTCCTGTTCGGCCGACAGTGACGTCGGCGTCTCCACCACGAGGATGACCAGCAGGTCGCCCTTGCGGCGGGGGTCGTCGAGGTCGGGCATCCCGTGCCCGGCGACGCGGAGCACGGTCGTGTGCGTCTGCGCCCCCCGCGGCACGTCGATGGAGACCTTCTGGCCGGTCAGCGTCGCCAGTTCCACCGGCCCGCCGAGGGCCGCGCGGGCGAACGAGACCGGGAACTGGCAGATCAGGTTGTGCCCGTCCCGCTCGAACACCTTGTGCTCGCGGACGCGGATCACGAGTTCGAGGTTCCCGCGGGGCGCGCCCGGCGCGCCCTCGTGCCCGTGCCCCGGGACGCTCAGCCGCACCCGGGTGTCGACCCCCGGGGGCACGTTCAGGTCGAGGGACTCGCGGGCCTCGGTCCGGCCCGCGCCGCGGCACGCCTTGCACGGGTCCGGGTTGATCGAGCCGCGGCCCCCGCACCCGCGGCACGCCTGGGGGAACGAGAACAGCCCGCCGGCCGAGACGTACTCCGCGCCGCTCCCCTTGCACCGCTTGCACTGCGCCGGCTGGGTGCCCGGCTTCGCGCCGCTCCCGCCGCACTCCTTGCAGTTCGCCTCGTACCGGATCGCGATCGTCTTCTTGACCCCGGTCGCGGCCTCCAGCAGGTCGACGTCGAGGACGTCCTCGATGTCCTCGCCGCGGCGCGGCCCGCGGCCCCTGCGGCGGCCGCCCCCGCCCCCGAGGAAGTCGCCGAACACCTGCCCGAGCAGGTCGCTCAGGTCCACGCCGGCCCCGCCGCCGCCCCCGCCGGCCGTTTGCGCGAGCCCCTCGTGCCCGTACCGGTCGTAGATCTGCTTGCGGGTCGCGTCCTTGAGCACCTCGTAGGCCTCGCTGACCTCGTGGTACTTGGCGACGACCTCCTCGTCGCCCGGGTTCTGGTCCGGGTGGTACTTCTTGGCGAGGCCGCGGTACGCCTTGGTGATCTCGACGTCCGTGGCGGTGCGGGTGACGCCGAGGACCTCGTAGTAGTCGCGCTTCGCCATTTGTTTCAGAGATCAGAGGACAGAGGACAGAGGCCAGAAGTCAGAATACCAAAGGCGAGGGCCGGAGGGCACGCCAGTCGGCACTCCTCCGGCCCTGTCCGTGCTTTCCTGCCCTCTGTTCTCTGTCCTCTGCCCTTCTCGGGATCAGGCCACCGACCCGGACACCTTCGACTTCTTGTCGTCCTCGTCGATCTTGGTCACCATGACCTCGGTCGTGAGCATCAGCCCGGCGATGCTCGCGGCGTTGGTCAGGGCGCTGCGGGTGACGCGGAGCGGGTCGATGATGCCGGCCTTGAGCATGTCGACGTACTTGTCGTTGTTGGCGTCGTACCCGATGTTCGGGTTCTTCTCGCCCTGGGCGGTCACCTCGTCGGCAATCACGGCCCCGTCCTTGCCGCAGTTCTCGGCGATCTGGCGGATCGGCTTGGAGAGCGCGCGGGCCACGATCTCGGCCCCGATCCGCTCGTCGCCCTTGAGCTTCTCGGCGAGGGCCTCGATCACCGGCACGCACCGCAGCAGCGCCGTGCCGCCGCCCGGGACGATGCCCTCGGCGACCGCGGCGCGGGTCGCGTGCAGCGCGTCCTCGACCCGGCCCTTGGTCTGCTTCATCTCGGCCTCGGTCGCGGCCCCGACCTTCACGATCGCGACGCCGCCGACGAGCTTCGCGAGCCGCTCGGAGAACTTCTCCTTGTCGTACTCGCTCTCGGTCTGGTCCATCTGGGTGCGGATCGTCTGCACCCGGGCCATGATCGCGGCCTTCCGCTCCTTGTTCTTGTCGGCGTCCACGACGATCGTGGTGTTCTCCTTGTCAACGACCACCTGGTCGGCGGTGCCGAGCATCTCGAGGCCGACGTTCTCCAGCTTGATCCCGCGGTCCTCGCTGACGAACGTGCCCCCGGTCAGCACCGCGATGTCCTCCATCATCGCCTTGCGGCGGTCGCCGAACCCGGGCGACTTGACGGCGCAGACCTCGAGGAGCTGCTTGAGCCGGTTGACGACGAGCACGGCCAGGGCCTCGCTCTCGACGTCCTCGGCGACGATGAGCAGCGGCCGGGCGGCCTTCACGACCTTGTCGAGCACCGGGAGCAGTTCGCGGACGTTCGAGAGCTTCTTCTCGAGGAGCAGGACGAGGACGTTCTCGTGCTCCCACTTCATGTCGGCGTTGCCGTACGGGAAGTAGGGGGAGATGTACCCCTTGTCGAACTGCATGCCCTCGACGAAGTCGAGCGTGGTGTCGGAGGTCTTGCCCTCCTCGACGGTGATGACGCCGTCCTTGCCGACCTTCTCGAAGGCGTTGGCCATCAGCTCCCCGATCTTCGGGTCGTTGTTGGCGGAGATGCTGGCGACGTTGGCCATCTCCTCCTTCTTGCTGAGCTTCTTCGTCAGGGTCGTCTCGATGAACTCGACGGCCTTGGCGACGGCCTTGTCGATGCCGCGCTTCACGGTCATCGGGTTGGCCCCGGACGTGATGTTCCGCAGCCCCTCCTGGTACAGGGCCAGGGCGAGCACGGTGGCGGTGGTGGTGCCGTCGCCGGCCACGTCGCTGGTCTTCTGCGCGACGGCGTTGACGAGCTTCGCGCCCATGTTCTCGAACGGGTCGGCCAGGTCGATCTCCTTGGAGACCGTGACCCCGTCCTTGGTGACGGTCGGGCCGCCGTAGGACTTGTCGATGATGACGTTGCGGCCGGTCGGCCCGAGGGTGACGCCGACGGCCCGGGCGAGCTTCTCGGCCCCGCCCAGGAGCTTCTTCCGCGCGTCGTCGGTGTACAGCAGTTGCTTCGCCATTGTTCTCTCCGGTTCGTGTTTCGAGTTGAGGGGTTTGAGTTCCGAGGCGCCCGGCTCGCACGCCCCCGCGTGCGGCGGGGGCGGGAACTCGAAGCGGTCAACTCGAAACTCGAAACGCGGCTTACTTCGCCAGCTTGGCGAGGATCTCGCCCTCGCGGATGATCTTCAGGTCCCGGCCGTTCACCTCGACGTCCGACCCGGCGTACTTGCCGAACAGGACGGTGTCGCCGACCTTCACGGCCAGCGCCAGGCGGTTGCCGTCGTCGCCGAGCTTGCCGGGGCCGACGGACAGGACCTTGCCCTGCTGCGGCTTCTGCTTGGCGGTGTCCGGCAGCAGGATGCCGCCGGCGGTCTTCTCCTCGGCCTCGGACGGCTCGACCACGATGCGGTCGTCGAGCGGCTTGAGGGTCAGTTGGGCGGGCTCGGCGGCGGTCTTCTTGGCCACGGGTGGCTCCTTATTGTCTGAGGGGTGTTGTTCGTTGGTTGTTGTCAGTTGCGGACAAGGAGTGGGGTCGCATGCGGGAACCGGCCCAGGGCCCGTGGTCCCAACAAACAACGACCCACTCCCGACGGCCGAAGGATCACATCATCCCGCCCATGCCGGGCATGCCGCCCATGCCGCCCATGCCGCCCATGCCGCCCATGCCGCCGCCGTGGTGGTCGTCGTGGTGGTCGCCCTTGCCCTTGGGCTCGGGGATGTCGGCGATCATGCACTCGGTGGTGAGCAGCAGGGCGGCGACGCTCGCGCCGTTCTGGAGCGCGCTGCGGGTGACCTTCACCGGGTCGATGACCCCGGCCTTGCGGAGGTCGGTGTACTCGCCGGTGTCGGCGTTGTACCCGAAGTTCTTGTCCTTCTGCTTCGAGATCGTGTTGACGACGACGGTGCCGTCCTCGCCGGCGTTCTCGGCGATCATCCGGGCGGGCATGGCCAGGGCGTTGTACAGCACCCGCAGGCCGTGCGCGTCGTCGCCCTCGCCCTTCATTTCCTTCTCGAGCACCTTGCGGGCGGTGAGCAGGGCCACGCCGCCGCCGGGGACGATCCCCTCGGCCAGCGCCGCACGGGTCGCGTGCAGGCTGTCGTCGTACAGCGCCTTCCGCTCCTTCATGGCGGTCTCGGTCGCGCCGCCGACCTTGATGACCGCCACGCCCCCGGCGAGCTTCGCGAGCCGCTCCTGGAGCTTCTCGCGGTCGTACTCGCTCTCGGTCTTGGTGATCTCCTTGCGGATCGCCTCGGCCCGGCCGTTGATGTCCTTCTGGTCGCCCTTGCCCTCGGTGATGGTCGTGTTCTCGGCGTCGATGCGGATCTTCTTGCACCGCCCGAGCATCGAGACGACCGCCGGCTCGGCCGACTTGCCCTTCTTGATCTGGTCCGGGGTCGGCTGCGCGACCGCGTCGAGCTGGATCCCCAGGTCCTTGAACACGGCCTTGCCGCCGGTGAGGACCGCGATGTCCTCGAGCATGGCCTTGCGGCGGTCGCCGTACCCCGGGGCCTTCACCGCGCACACGCGGAGCACGCCCTTGAGCTTGTTGTACACCAGGGTGGCGAGCGCCTCGCCCTCGAAGTCCTCGGCGATCAGGACCAGCGGGTCCTTCTGCTGCCGCGCCCACTCCAGGAGCGGGATCAGGGTCTTCACGTTGCTGACCTTCTCCTCGAAGATCAGGACGTACGGGTTCTCGAACTCGCAGGTGACCTCGGCCTCGTTGTTCACGAAGTGCGGGGACAGGTACCCGCGGTCGAACTGCATGCCCTGGACCACGCTCACGACGGTCTCGGCGGTCTTGCCCTCTTCGAGGGTGATGACGCCGTCCTTCGCGCCGACCTTCTTCATCGCCTCGGCGAGCTTCTGGCCGATTTCCTTGTCGTTGTTGGCCGCGATCGTGGCGACCTCGGTGATGCTCTTCGAGTCCTTCGGGTCGATGTGCTCGGCGATCTTGAGCAGCTCGTCGGAGACGAGGGCCACGCCCTTCTGGATCCCGCGGGTGACGGCCATCGGGTCGCCCCCGGCGGCGACCGCCTTGAGCCCCTCGCGGAAGATGAACTCGGCGAGCACGGTGGCGGTGGTGGTGCCGTCGCCGGCCACGTCGGAGGTCTTGCTGGCGGCCTCCTTGACGAGCTGGGCCCCCATGTTCTCGAACGGGTCCTTCAGCTCGATGTCCTCGGCGACGCTGACGCCGTCCTTGGTGATGGTCGGGCTGCCCCAGCCCTTGTCGAGGATCGCGTTGCGGCCGCGCGGCCCGAGGGTCGCCCGGACGGCGCGGGCCAACTTCGACGCGCCGCTGAGGAGCTTCTGGCGGGCGTCGTCGGCGTAGGAGATCTGCTTGGAAGCCATGAGGGTATCCTTTCGATTCGCCCAGGTGGTCGGGGGATCGGACGGCCCCGATGCAACTCCCGTGCCCCGATTTTTATCGGTCGCTAGTCGCGATTGGGTCGAGAGTTGCGGAATTGCACTTTTGTGGCTGACGTGCAGATCGTGACAATGTGGCAGGGGCGGCCGAGACGCCGTGCCGCGAAATGGCAGGCTCCGTCGCGTCTCGCGAGTGTTCGCGAAGCCTTCAACGTGCGCGAGGGAAGCGTCCCGGTGGCATTCGAGACACCCAGTTGCCCGGCGAGCCGGGAGCGTCAGCGACCGGAGGTGGCGCGTTCGCCAGGAACTCCGGGCGCTGACGCTCCCGGCTCGCCGCGCTCCCAGGCGCGTTCCGACACGCCGCCAATCCTC